>JAQBTH010000003.1 GCA_027623425.1 bacterium
ACGGGTTTTCTTAATGGTGGTTTCATCGGCTAAAAAGATGTCCGCTAACATGTGTACCAAGCCATTGTAGTTTTCTTCGATGGCATTTTGGTACTGCGTATAAACATTATTATTATGTTCTTCCCAGGCTTCAATAAACTGGTTAATAAACGTGTTCATTTCCTCAATTTTGCGTTGGCTTGCCTTATTGATGGCCTTTAATACTTTTCTTCCGTTCTTAATTTGTGGGCTAACTTCGGAATCTTGGGCTAACTCTGTGGCGATTTTATTCCAGGTATCGCTAGCGGTAAAAACGGCTCCCATAAACGACATAATCATCTGGTGGGCGGCCATAATTTTCATGTAATCGCGATTGATTCTGGCATAATCATAAATAACAAAACCCGATTCGGTTTGCCCTTTATATTTGTTCATCGCACTGGTGGTAATGTTTTCACGCATTTCTTGCATTTCAAGATCAAAACGATATACATGTTCAGAAAAACCAGACGCGCTATACCAGTTTTTCACACTATCTTGCGTGGCGTACTGAGTTATATCAACATCCACACCGTCATCGGCAATCGCATCAATAATATCGCCTAATAGGGGAACGTCTCCAATGTTTAGGATATTAGTAAATACCCAATCAATCATGTCATCAATAGCAGTTCTTGAATTTGCAGATTGGGGTGATGCTGCTGGCGGGGCGCCAATATCGGTTGCTAATGCAGCACGATAATCGAGTACGTGCTGATAAAAGACTTCAAAGTCCCCCGATGCACCATTCTGTTCTTCCAGGGCGCCTTCTAAATGATCTAGTATACTTTGTGCCAACGTGGCCGCGTCTTGTATGCCTCCGCTACCTTGCAAACTCGCCAATAAGCCTGTGCGTTGAGACTCAATAAATGCATCAAAGGCTGCAGTGGCTGTCGTAAAGCCTATTAAATCTGTTTTTGAAACCTTTACTGAGGTAATCGACTGCGTTGATGAAAAATAGATCTCAAATCCATATTGATTTTGAATGTTACTAAATAATAGGTGGCTATTCGCAGTGGCATCTAAGCTAGTTAGAGCTCGCCGGTCTGTGGCATCTAACGCCCATACATTGCCTGACAGGTCTTGGTATTGCACAAGGGCATGGCCAGCTGTTGTGCCGTAGGCTGTCATTTGTCCTGCAACGACTGACACATTCGCAGCAGCCTCACTCATACCAACCGCCTCAAAAGCCGCAATTAATAAACTGGCTTGTGTGTTTGCTAAATCCTCACAATCTCCGCTCTTACTGGCTAACGTGTCTTCAACGCTTGCCCATTGCTCGCCTTCATCGGCAAGATACTCAAAATTATCCAACATATAATCGTGAACCATGGTCACAATTTGTTCTTCGGTTAACCCTGAAAGATCCGATCCAAATATAAGGCTTAGTTCCGCTTGTACCGCGGCACTGTCGGGTTGAATGTACGTACTTGCTTGTGTGTAATCGACGGTGGTGTTGTCGTGGTTGATAAGCGTGCATTCACCGGTATCACAGCAATTTTCAGAATAGGCTGAATAGTTGCTTGGCTCGTGCTCCACACTATCGTACTGACCTGCGATCAAGGCGAGGTTTTCGTTGGCTGTTTTATAGACCAATGCGGCTTCGTATTGGTTGAACCATGTGCGACCTTCCACCACTTTCACATCCATTGCGGCAATGTCTTTGTCGCATTTTTGGGCGCAGGCTGTTAATAGCGAGCCTTCGTAATTCAGAATTGTGCTGACCGGCACCTGCTTCTCGAAAAATAGATCTTTGGAATATTTGCGAATGGCGGTGGCCATGGATTTGGCATCCATGTCGGTAGTGATGCGATTTGTATTTACAAAATGAGCGGCCTGTTTTTGAACTAGTTCGTGATTTGGATTGAGTTCCAATCCAAATTCGCGGGATAGTTCGGACCAAAACTCAGACGTGTAGTTGGGGTTTCCAAACTGGTCTTTACCGTAGTCGCGCACGAAGACTTCATCTCTGAATGACTCCGTTGATTCACGGGTGTTATCATACTCAATTGTGCTGATGTAACTGGGAGAAGAAACGTCAAAACCCACGCGGGATGGCGTGTTTGGATCGAACCCCCAATTAAATTCTTTCATCTGCACTATGGTGTGCCCCCTAACATAGGTTTGGTTTGTACCTAGTTTATCGATTAAAATTTACGAAAACTTGTGTGGAAAATCATACATCCACGTATTTCGTCGAATTTACACGCTGTTTTTTCGCGTGCGAAAGTGGCTTAGATTTCGATACCCTTCATCAATTCGGCATCATCTATGGTTTTTCCAAAATTGGATTGTGATAATTTTTCGGGCATGCCTAACAAGAAATTCCCTGCTTTACCCACCACTTCTAAGCCCACTTCAAGCACGGCGGTTTGTTCTTCCATTTCATAATGTGGGTATTGTTCGATCTCCTCGAGCAAGGTTTTCATATTTTTAAAATGATAGTCGTATTCATCGGCTATTTCTTTGTATAGTGCTGCATCCGCAGATGTCACTTGAGCCGAGCGTAATTTTCTAACAAACTCAGTTAATTGAGCTAACATTTCTAAATATTTAAGCGTTAAGGCATGTAAATCAGCCTTGCTTTTTTCTCTTAATTTATCCGCTTCAAAACTATTTTCTGGAATCATTACTATGCTTTATCGATAGCAGAAAGGAATTTCGATAGCGTTGAAGAAATCAACGTTAATGCAGACTGTACGGCGTTATAGCCTCTTTGGAGTTGAATACCTATGATGGTGGTTTCGGCTGGGTCAACGTTTGATGATTCTGCAAATCCACCACGCACTTCCCCAAACCCCTCAGTGCCACTCACATCATACCGCATCACTTCACCCGATCCCGCATTAGTACGGTAGGTGTTGCCACTATGCGCGGTTAATAAAGAGGGGTTTGGAATCTTGGCCAACGCCAATTGAAATAATACTTTACCTTCTGGGGCTTCGCCTTCACCAGAATCTTGAACATCTTTTCTAGCCGCATAATTTGTGACTAAGGCGCCTGAATCTTCAAACCCTAGGTCTGTTACGTCCACTTCATCTGGGTCTACGGTAATGGCTGTTAAGGTGGATTTATCCACCGTTCCATCGTCTTTTACTTTATCCCCCATTACTTTTCGGCCGAATGAGTCAATTAATGTGCCATCGGCAGCAAAAATAAAATCACTGGCACGGGTGTATACAAAATCATTTAAGTTATCGGGTTTCAGTACAAATAGTCCACTACCTACTACCGCTGCATTTGTTGGTTCAGCAGGCCTTAAGCCACCTTGCGACCAATTGTAACCTAACGGAGAGAGTAACACACCTTGGGACACGCGCTGCGTGTTAAATGCGCCTCTATTTAAACCAGCCCCACCACCCATACGGTTAATTTGTTGGGTATAGAGCGACACAAAGGTATATCGGGTTTGCTTGTAACCATCTGATTGAAAGGCCTGTACGTCGGCAGCTAATAATTTCATCGCTTCTGAATACGACTGAATGGAACCTTCTATCATTTGTAACGTTTCAAACATTGATTTCCTCCTGTGTCATTGTATCATAATCCTACGCGGCTTCTCGTATACTCGAGGTCTTAATTGGTTCGCCCTTATTATGTGCATCGATCAATTTGCTCTCACCCTTTATTCTGTCGTATGTTTCAGACAAGATTTTATGGTTTTGCGCATAATATGGACTAGGGTGCACTTCCATGGCAATTTCTAGCTGACTTATCTCTTCTCTGATAACAGCTGCCATTTCGATATTTTTACGATCTCTCACGCGATTCATTTGGTCTTTTTTGATCTTATAGCCCATTTTGCGCAATAATCGAATAATAGTCGCGCGGTCATTCTTTAATTTTGAAAATGCTGGCCCAGATAGTTTATGCAATGTTGCTTGCTCTAAATACCCGCCCTCTAAGCGATCCATTAACTGTATTTTAGCCAATAACTCGCCTTCTTTTCGCAGCTGCTCTTCTTTTTCATCTGTGTAAACACCCAGTTTGATTAAGCCATTTTTCATGCGTTTCATTTTAAACGAAATGTCTATTTTTTCTTTGAAGTTGGTATTTAGCGATTTCAGCATGTATAAATTGCGCAACTTATCTTCTAATTGCTCGCCGCGATTAATATAGATTTTTTCTATTTCCTCTTGCCTATCTTTGCCTCTTGGGTCGCCCTCCCTAAAGTTCATATTGGATTGGCCAATTGGCGGAATAAATTCTGTTAGCCCCAAATCATCGATGGATTTATTTAATTTTTTCTGCAGGTCGGCTTCATCGATAATAACGCCTGCAGCGGCGGCGGCCTTCATGATCTTGGCGGTGCGTTCAGAGAATTCGTCTAAGGTTAATTGCCCTAACGATTGTTTGGTAAATTGATTCGTTGTTTCATCATAAAGTAAGGCCTCAAGTTCCTGGCGAAGCTCAATACCTAACCCTTCCATAATGCCGTTTAGGCCCCCTTTAACGGTTCCGTCTTTGGCCACTGCTGATAAGGCGTCTGCATTATTTTTGTGGTCAAACTTAGCCGATATCGCGCCTTCTGCATCGCCCTCACCTTGTGAAAAGAAGAATTTGATCAAACTGGATTTTAACTGCCCAACATATTGCTGCTTTACCATCTGTCCGACATTGGTTTCCATGCTTTGAATCTGTTTTAATGTCACCCCAGTTTTCTGAAGCTCCTTTTTGATCTTCTCCATCTTCTGTTTTTCATGGGGGTTTTGGGATACCACATACTTACCGAGTGCTTCGGTGTATTCTTTTAACCCCTTTTGTTGCCCTATCATTTGCTCTTTGTTGGTGTTCGCGCTCTGGCGCGCTGATTCTGCTTTTGTGTTTTTGGTATTACGCTTAGCCAATTCTAAAAGTGGGTTCCCGTCGTCTTCTTGAACTAGCCCTTCTTCTCCGGCGCCACCTTCAATAAATTCTGAGCGTTCTGTTTTACCCTTTGGCTTTGATTGCAATGCCGATTGAGACAACTGCACTTGGTCTTCTGGGTCATCGCCCTTTTTAAATTGATTTTCCAATTCCTGCACCAATTTGGCTTGTAATTCTTTGTTGCTTTTCTTTAATTCATTTTGACCATTTTGCTGTAGTGATTTCTGCATGATTTCATCTTTAGCGTCTTGGTGATCCGTACCCAACATTTGCTGAATTAAACTGTCGGATTTTTTGGTTTTACTTCCCTCTTTTGCGTCTTTACCCTTTTCCTTTTTGCCACGCAAATCAAGCTCTTCAACCATGGACTCGCCGGCAATCTCAGCTGCAAAAGTTGCATCCGGCTCAAACGAACGTTTGTTCTGATTCTGATTTGTATTTATATTCGTATTATTTAAATTTAGTCCGTTTGACATAACCTGCCCCCTTTATCGCTTTGCCGAAAGATTTGTTGATATATTCATTAATTCCATGCCTTTTTGAACGAGTTCCTTTTCCTGCTTTTTATTGATCTCTGCTTCACGTTGGCGCTGCAACTGTTTTACCCGAGATTGAACCCTCTCAATATATATATCGAGTCTTGTGAGTTTTTCTTGCGTCTCTTTTCGATCTATGAGGCTATTTGTATCATCGCTGATAATGGTTACATTGTTACTTTTCATCATTGATAGTCCCTTATTAGTTCCAATGTTTGTTTCTCTAAGAGTAGTTCTTGCAGGATTTTTTTGACCTGATCTTCCTTAATTTCATTCACCTTTTCGCTGGTGTAATAATTAATACCTGTCAGTAGGTCCATTTGTTTCATTAATTGTGAACGCGTTTCTTTCAAAATCTTCTGACGGGCCTTATCTTTCTGTGACGAGGTAAATGCGGATATCAGCTCAAAGTTATACTCATTTTGCTCGAATAGCATTTCATTGTCCTCTATGGCGGCTTTGAGGGCCTTCTTCTGCATAATTCGCAGCTCATCGGTGCTAACACCCATTAAACTTAATACAAATTGAATCATACCAAACTTAATTTCCGCATATTTTGCCATTAAAAAGTTATGGGATTTCGCCTCAATAAAGAATTTTTGATATTTGACTGACAAATCGGCCACTTTCGAGCCCATGTCGATCTTGTAACCTAAGAAATTTACGATACGGTCACGCGCGTGTTCCACCGGAGCCGCTTTACCTAAATTGCGCTTTTCCTGCGGCTTAATAAAATAATCACCCGTCTCATCTTTTCCCCATTTAAACTTGGGTTTTGCCCCAGGTGGCTGCTTGGCTCTATTGGTATTGACCAACACCGCTTCGTCCTTAGTATCAACCCCTTTTACAGTGGTTTCTTCGCGTTTTTGAGCGATTTCAGACTGAAGCTTTTTATAGTATTGATTGTCCTTAATCTTATTAAATCGACTGTGTTGGTCGACCTGACTGGGATCATATTCGGCTATGCGATCTTCGCCGGCCATACCTTAACCCCCCTTACCCTTTTTTACGATTCGATGCTCGGCGTTCTGCCCGTGCTTTGGCTGCCATTTCTTCATGGTGCCTCATGTCATCGGCTTCAACTTCCTTGCGCTCTTTTTTAGTGGCTTCATTTCTCTGCTTTGTGGATTTATGTAAACTGCGATTTGACATCATTGCCATATTAAATTCCAAAAGTGCTGTACCATGCACAAGGTTACGCTCCGCAGTTGTCAGCACACCTGCTTCGCTTCTGTTATCGCCATCGCCTTCGATGCCAATTGAACCGGCGCCATCGCCACCGCCACGTAATGCGTCAAAATCATCGCCACCGCCAATTGCACCAGCACTGTCATTATCGCCGATATTTGGTCGATTGGCTTGCGCACTATCTAAATCGATCGATTCATCGGCAGCATCGATATCTTCAAGGTATTTTGAAAACCGTGCGGCAAATTGAGTTGGATCGCCTACCTTTTCAGCGGCGGCACGATCGAGACGTTCTTGAATGAACCGATCTAAGTATTCCGGGTCAGAGCCCATAAATCCTACTAGATTAATTGTCATAACGAATCACCCTAACCAGATAACATATTGTCGAGCTTTTGCTCAAAGTTACGAATAAATGTAAATACGTTGTTTACGAGCTCTAAGTTAGCTTGCTGAAAGTTCATATGAACTTGGAATACTGTCATGCCTGCTACTGATTGCGTATCAACTTTGGTTCCATCGGAAAGAGTGACCTCTGATCCATCTTCAAGCTGCGATGCAAATGCATTTAAATCTTCATAAAACTGCCCCGTCGCCTCTCTAGTTAAGCCATAAATATCTAAATTAAATTGTTGGTCATTACGGCGTACGTTAATATGTGAAAAGAATGCTGTTGATGATGCTGTCATAGTCTTTCCTCCTTTATCTTTTTAAATTTTTAATCATTTCGTGTTTTAGCTTGTTGTGTGGAGACCCATAAGGGCCTCCATCACGATGTTAGTTCTACGAACCAGATACTTTACGACCTTGACCTTTAACGTGGTCAGATGCGTTTTTAGCAATACCTGCTGCATACTCTGTTAGTGATTGACCAACTTGTACCGCTGTGGTTGCTAGCGTCGCCGCTGAAATACTTAAAGATTGCGCGCTTGAAGATGAGTTGGCTGCGTTCTCTAGGTCGAACAAGGCATTCTCATATTTCTTTGCGTGTGCGTCTACTGCGTCTTTTAAATTCTGAAAACTTACACTAGTCATAGTTAAAATCCCCTTTCAAGAATTGCGAGACTTATCTCGCGGATTTTGGTTTATTACAGTTTTTTTTGATTTTGCCAATGCTAAACCAACGAGTGATTTGTTCCTGGCGCTCCCTCCTTTTTGTTTGTTTGACTTATTTATCGATTATACCTGGAATTATGATGTATTGATATTTTATAATACGTTGCGCTATAGTAAATTTTAGATGTTAGATCGAGCCCACGATAGTCCCCTTTTGAATTATTACTATAATAACCAAAAGGAAAGTTTACTAAATGCAATTCTTGAAATTATGGAATCTGGCGGCGTTCCGCCACTGGATGATATGTTTCATATTTTGGCAGAAACCGAGGATGTGGAAATCCTGGGGCTTAGTCTTGAACTATTATATTTAAATCATGAGACGTTTCAAAAACAACTGTTTGCAAAGTTTAATGAGTCTGATTCAGATCGCCTTAAACTTTGGATACTTGTTGTGCTTTGCATTCAACCGAATGAAACCACCATGTACTTTATCGTTGAAATCTATATAAAGCATGAGGAATTTCGGCCTCATATCGCCAAAACAGCTTTTAAACAAAAAATCAAAATGTTTATGGGCCTCACTCGGTACGTAGAGATTACCGATCTCTCGGAAGACGATGAACAAATCGTGTTGGATTTACTCGAAACCGTGCCTCGTTCTACGATTATGCGCATTGGCGGTGGGTTAGGAATGCTTAAAATAATGGATTATTACTATAAAGTCCCCCCTAATAAACGTCGCCAAGATTAAAAGGTTAAATTTAACCCTCTAGGCATATTTGTGAACTTAAATAAACCGTCAGGTCATCTTTTCCAGTAGGGCAACCAAAGCATTTCGATAAGGGCTTCATTGGACTCACACAGGGTTTGGGCTACCAATACAGGGTCGGTTTTTAGCAACGTCTTAAGTTTGGCTATTTTAGCGCGACTTTGTGCAATAAGCGGGCTATCAGGGAGGTCTTTGGCGCTTAGCAACTGCTCTTCATTGTGCAATAACACGTTTATCCACATCAAAAAGGGAAATACTTGTAAGGCGGCGTCACTCTCCAACACATCTTGCTGTTCATCGATCGAAAAGGTAACATAACTGTCTCTTTGACCCACCTCACCCCTCTCTACATATCCTTTTACTTCCTCTAGAATACGTTTCAACCTCTTTACACGTACTCCTAAGGCATCTAAATCAGAAATTGGCCGAAGAAAACTGGCGTTAAAGGTGGTTTTGGTCACGTAACGGCCATAGGGCGCAGGTCGGCCTGAAGTCAGCTCATTCACTACGGCTTCGGACTGTTGAAGCACCGTAAATAACATGCACATATTCCCTTTTGCCTCACCGGTTTCAATAAAATGATTGTATTCGGATACGTCTTCTTCATCGGCACCATCCGCTAACTGTTCTAAAAAGTCATATTGCAGTGAAAGGGCTGGTAATAATTCCGCTTTTACCCACACCTCCAGGCCCTCTTTCCAATAGGTGGGCATGGCAAAACTCTTTGTTGCGTGCCTATTTTCAATGATCTGAGTCGGGTCAAAGGGCGTGTTTAAACGGTGCGTCACAATATGAGCGGCCATGTTATGAACCATGCGTGTATTCCATTTCCAAATTTGGTCCAAATACGGTGTGTTTGAGTCTAAAACGAGACTATTTGGCATTACCTCATTTACCCCATCTGCAAAGGCATGAGCCGCAGACTGGTCATTGCCATATTTAAGTAGCGCGTATGGAAATATATAGTCTGGAAAATCCAAGTTACAATGGGGGGTTGTGCATGGCGTCAGTTCTTCTAAATCCGACAGTACCAACTGATTTTCAGGCAACACTACCATGTTATTCCAACTGGCATTTCGATGCAACGATGGGGGCGATAAAACCAAGAAATTGGCCACGCATTTTCCTGCTTGGTGTAAATAGTGTGTAAAGGTGGGCTTATAGGACGAATCAAACGCCGGATTATCCGTAAATGAATAGCGAATGGAACCCGGGCTAAGTCGCAACAATTCGCCCAAATCAAATTTAAAATCAGGCCCAACCAAGGCCATTGGCACCGCGCCACAGGGCAACAATTGTTGTTTTTTTTCGTCATCATCTAATTTATCGTGAAGTTGGCATAAGTGATTATGTTCCGCCTCAATGCCTTCCCAATCGCTGCCACCTGTAATGCGTAAATGGGCTTTAAGATAGGCCCCTGCCTGGTTTCTTAAATGAAACGATGGAAAGCCACCGGTTGGTGCGCCAGCCCCTTTTAACTCAACGACAAATTCCGCGTCGGCTAGTCTTGCGATTAGTGGTTCGTAGTTGGAGTCTGGTGTGGCTCGGTGTAAAACGACGCCCGATCGCGACATTTCTGGCGAGTCTTCTGGGGCCACCATCAGCAGAGCCCAAAGCGACTGTGTGGCCGCAGGATCAGTGGCGAGTACCTGATTGTTTTGCATCAGCTCAGTTAGTTGTGGTGGTAATTCAGTGGCGATAGTGGCACGTTGCCACGGTTGATCACTATCTTGCACGCTTAAGGGTACAATGTGGGTCACCATTTGCGTGTCTAAATTGATATCGCGAAACGACGGCGAATCTGAATACACCGGTGTTATTTTGTGTGCCTTATTCCGGCTAAATCCAAGTAAGTATGGGGTCAATTTGGCCACCTTTGGTAGGGTAATGCGATCAGATCATGAACGGCCTTGTTGCCTAGCGCGAACGCCGCTTTGATGGTTTCGGGATCCGTTTTGAGTTGCTCATAGAGGGTTTGGCACTTTGTCAGCGAGTCGCTTAGCACTTTGCGTGTTGCCGCGTCCCACTCATTCGATTTTAAGGCGCCCTCTAAAAACCGTGTTTCGGTGTTGCAATACACTGACAGCACACCAAGAAACGGATAGGCGATAAGGCCAAAATCAAAGAATTTAATATTAATGCGTAAGCGTTGATGTTCGGTTAAGTAGTGGGTATCAATGGGAATTTTTCCTGTTGCTACGGCGGCCTTCATTTCCTCTATCCATCTCGCGGCCATTTGCTCGCGCTCATACACCTCATAAGAGAATTTAAACTCGCCTAAAAGTAAATTCTCAATTTTTTGAGCGGTGATATACGCGCCAAACTCACTGGCCTGATCGCTTGCAGGTTTATGGGTGTCTACCACCTCATTTTGGTGCTGCAGAGTTGCGTTTTTGGCGATTAATTCTTGCAATACTTTGCGTTGCTTTTCCATACTTGGAATACCGTGGCGCTCTACCCATTCGAGTGTGGGCATAGAAAAATAATCCGAGTGGGCAAAATAATGAATTGCCGTTACATTTTCATCAATAAAATCCGTATTCATGGTCATATTTAGCCGGGTTTTAATCACATTTGGCGCAACTTTTTCCATCATATAGGCATTATATAGGCACAAATCGGTTGTGGGCGCATCTTGAGCCCATTTCGATGCGCACCCCACACCTGCTTTTAAGCCGCTTATAAACTGGGGCGTCCACATATGCCGAAACGGGTGGGTATGCAAGTACGGTGGGTACAAACATTCCATCAAGTCCAAATTACAATGACCGGTGGCCAAGGTGGTTAGCTCTTCAAAATCCGTTAATACGTAGCGATTCTCACTCACATACACCATATTATTCCAGCTATTATTTCGGTGTTGCGCGGGCGATGGCAATGAAAAGTACTTACTGCTTTCTTTGCCTGCATCAATCATAAATTGAGACTGACTTCCGCCTAAGTGCTGCGTCATTGCCGGGTTGTTATAGAAACTAAATCGCAGTGTGGATGGCGCTAAACGTAGCAGCAGCGCCATGTCGATGCGTTGGTTTTGTGTATGAATTGCGAATGGCATTAATCCAAGCGCTCGCATGTCTTCCCCATCGGGTATCTGGTCTTCGATCGCCTTCATATTGCATAGGTTTAAAAATTCCCGTTCTGCTCCAGCCAGCCCCATTCCACCCGTCACACGTAAATGGGAATTATTGGTACCTGCCTGGTTTCGAAAATGAGTGTGTGGAAATCCTCCCACTGGGCTTCCGACTCCTTTGGCTTCGATCACATACTCGTAGCCACTTACTTTGAGCGTCATTGGTTCGAAGCCGGTATCTGTCTTTCTCATCAATGCTCCCATACGGGCCATGGCCACTTGGAAACGGTCGACGGTGTCGGCTTTTGGCATATACATTAGCGCGTAATACGGTGATTTTTCTTCGGTCGTGGTGCAAAAGAATTGGTTTTTCGCGATTATCGTCTTTAGATCGTCAGGCAAATAGTCCTTATCATCGGTTAAGTACCATTGATTGGCGCTTTGCACGATTTCTAGTGGAATTAGCGTCGCTGAATACCATTCTCGCTTGATGCCCATATCTTGAAAATGAGGCGAGTCGCCCAATAATGGAACTATTTTTCCGTTTTCCCGATATAAGCCAATAATATGTTTCACCGTGCTGCAATTTCCTTTAATTTCTCTTCAAATTTATCTACTTCTGTTTCAATTGTAATGGCCTTTGCTACTCGATCGCAATTTTTAGCCAATCGATTGTAGGTGTCCGCATCATCCAGCGACTCAATTGCGGCCTGCCAATTTTCCAACACAGTAAACTCATTAAGTGCAATGGCACTGTCGTTTATGGCTTCTTTTACGCCACACACATTACTCACTATAGCAGGCACATTGTTGTATGCGGCTTCAAACAACACTCTAGGCAAACTGTCTTTTACTAAAGATGGCACGATTACAATCCTGCTTTTTGCGTAAATCGGCCTCATATCTGTGGTGTTTGGCACGTACAACACATTTGGGTATTTATAGAAATGAAAATCATGATATCGCGGGTCTACCCACCCCTGCACCACCTGGAACTGCCGATCGGGCATGCGTTGAATCAGCCACTCTAACACTTCGGCGCCTTTGGCCGGCATTGGGTTTATCATGGTGATGTAGCTCGGTTGTCTGTCTGCCGCGTTAGACACACAAAACTCGGGCTCCGGCGCCGAATAGACCACAGTCGCCTCTTTCCCCCACCGCACCCGCGTCTGCTCTTTCATGTACTCGCATACGCTGAAGAGCGCTTTAAACTCGTCCTTCACGCCATCTAACATGGTATACACGTTCTCACTTCGAATAAAACACACATAGTTTTGCGACTTGTCTTTAAAGAACTGGGTCACATCGGTGTCAAAATACGGGTTATGCATCATCACAATATCTGGCTTAAATTCCGCTAATAAACGCTCGTATTTTGGAAAATAATCCGCCTCTTTTACCACCCGAAGCCGCACGCCATCCCACTCATAATGCAACTCTTCATCTTCTATGCGCCCGTGAAGGCCTGTTCCAGCAAGCTCTTTGAGCAAGCGGTCAAAGTCAAACGGGCCTGTTGTAAATAGGGTTTCTATTTGGTGCCCGCGTTGTTGCAGGTGCTTTACGAGCACTTGGTTACTTAAATCCGCCCCACTTGGATACAGCGGAAATGGTTTTCTGTAATTTGCGAGTACGATTTTCAATTTGAATCTCCTGTATTTGGGCGTTTGCTTTTGGCATGTCTCAAACAAAAGTCGTGTAGAGAAGCCGCACGTTGGAAGCGCGGGTACGCCTGCAAAACAGGCTCTATTTCGGGACAAACGCGAGCGGACTCTCTTGTTAGTATGTGACTGTGAGCGAGAAAAAACAACCGTAGAGTGTGACATGGCAGTAGCGATACGGCCACATCAAATTCAGGCGTCACAATAAGCGGCATGGCATTATCAAGCACCGTAATTAACAATTCAGAAACTAAAATCTTATCGGGCATCTGAGCATCCATATACTGGGACGTCAGTGTGGGAATCTGTCCGTTTAAAGCCTCTTTTAATACCTCGGTGTAGTGGGCCAAAGCTGCGGCACTTTTATCTAACCTTAATCGCTCCCATGCCGCGTCTCTTTTGGTATGAAATGGGCGTGTTTGGTGTGGCGCGTCATGGTGTTGGATCAATCGGGTTACCTGCGTTAAATGACTATAGTCCGTGTTTAGCGGCACGGCCTTGCTCTTTAACATGTGAATGGTAAAACTGGTGCGATCTAAACTGCTCTGGCGAATCAATCGCGGCGCCAGTTCCCCACAATACTGTGCGATTTCAGACTCATTGGCGTAGTACCGGCTATTATCCAACTGGTAAAATTCGTTTTCCTCTAACAGTTGGTCCGACAACATGTTAAAGATCACGCCCAAGCGCGCCACTTGATAGGCCTTTGCAATCATCTGGCGCACATGGGCCTCATGATCCTGTTCAATGATGGTCATCACACCACTCATAACCACCCAATCTGGCGCTATTTTGGGCGTATACTCTAGTAAATCTTGTATATGAAAGTGGTGGTGAGGAAATTGAGCCTCAGCTTGTTTTACGGCGAATTCAGACACGTCTATGCCGTCATAATGTAGGGGAGCTGTACCACGCACATGGCGCAAGTAAGCGAGTAATTCGCCGGTGCCGGCACCGCAGTCTAATACCGATAGATTGTGGCAGGAAATTGGCCCTGTGATCTGTTCGAAGTTTGTGGCGAGAATGGCGTAGTGCGACCAATCGTTTGTACGAAGGAGCGTCGGGGAACCGGACTGTGCGGTGGCCTCGTAATGGGCTTTATTTCTTGTGCTTTTCATCGGGCAGCAATCCGCAGAGCTAAACGACCAAATCGGCATGTGGTATCTGTTTCATCATAGGGAATACGACGTGTCACATCGGCATCGTATTCCACGTACTGACTTATCATGCATGTTCGCCCCGTTTGTTGAATTAATTCAATCACGTCATCTTTAGAAATCGGCATTAAATATTGGGCAACATCCTGGTATTCCATGCATAATAACCCATAAAATTCAGGAAAGGCCATGGTGTTTGTGACCAGCACAATCTCGTTGTTATGTTGGATACATAAGTCTTGAATAACGCCCTGCCAATTGTCCTGTTTTGCACACTCATCGATGCTCCATAGTGGCGTTTCTTTATTTTGAATATCTAAAACAGACGCGGCCCATTCTTTCTCGGCGATCTGCTGCTGGGTATTGATCTGCATCATCCCTTCTCGGTATAACCGTATCTTTTCAAGTATCCGCTTTGTTTCTACTGCATCGACTAAATTAAGGCTCTTGATACACGCGCTTTCGGCCTCATCCCACGCAGCGATTTTCATGTATTGCTGGGCTAATAAATACTGTCCCATGGCCTCTTTCACATTGGGTGATTTATCACGAATGGTAGGGAATAAGTCCTCTAAACTGTATTGCTTTAAAATGCGGGCATACACATGTTTTAAGTAGGGCCATTCAAATGCCATTTCTTTATAGGTCTTTGGCCTTTGGCGGTACTGATAAATAATCTCATCTACCCGCACCGTCTCAATTTTGCCTGCGATTCTGGCAAAATGCTCATGATCCTGCGAGCGTTCAAGTATGACATCTAATTTTCCCCATCGGTCATAGACGGATTTCTGAATTAAAACGCCGCCCATATAAAACGGACATCCCACCAAAATAGTTGCCATAAAAGCATCCGGGTCACGGTAATATTGATCGGGTTTGAACTCCCCTATGGCTGTTTTTCCGTCTGCCGTCACGTACCGGGTAATGCCATATACCAGCTGTGCGTCTTGCACCTCGATTACCTTGGACAGTAGATGGGTCAATCCATCCGGAGTTAAACGGTCGTCACCCCCCACCCAACACACCCATTCACTACACACTGCATCCAAGGCCGCGTTCATTGTTTGAGGTCGCCCCAGATGCCCTAATTGCAGCACTCTGTCTGCATGGGATTTACTTACCAGCACCGTTCCATCATTAGACCCGTCATCAGCCACTATAATTTCGATGTCTTGCCTGGCTATCACTCCAGATGAAACGGCATGTTCAACTGCAACCTGGCAACTTGTAAGACACTCTTCTATGTGGTCTTCAACGTTATATGCTGGAATTAAAATGGATACGGTAGTCATTAACTAAAATTATCGGTAATAAACTGCTGCGTCGTATAAAGATGGTGCGTTAATTCATGGGTCTCAAATAATCGGTATAAAAAAGAATCGGGATGCACCACCACTTTTGGTAAGGCTTGCCCGCATTTATTGTATTGTTTTAAGCTTGAGCCAAATAGGTGAAATAGAACACTGGAATTGGACGTGTTCTCATAAAATGCAACATCCTTTGGCCCCATTTGGCGGGTGTAACTAAAGCGCATATCGCAAGTAACTGGACATATGTGCTCATAGGGCACGATTTTAACATCATGCGCGCTAAAGTCAGAGTGATGAAAGACCTTGGTGACCAAATCCGGTCCAATGCAGCCCCAATCTTTCGGATTATAGTGCAATGGCATTTGATTCAGAATCTCGTGGATGAATGGATGTTGAGCCTGAAATGCCAAAACACCGTTGCAAACCCCTTTTGGATCGCCTGACATGGTTTCATAAAAAAGGCTATTTTCTAATGCTTTTGGTACTTTTTTTGCCAAAAACACGTCAGTATCTAAGTAAATACCACCATATTTAAATAAAAGCGCGAATCGTAACACGTCAGTTTGATGGGAAAACCAAAACGGATGAGACTCGGCATCTGGTGATGCGGCAATCGTCCACGTTTCAAGCGGGGTGTTTTGTATAATATCCGACACTTTGTACGGCACGATGGTGACATGAGTTGATGCCTCGCCTAAATGGGAGGCGTTTAAACCGTTACTAAACAGATAAATCGGTTTGTCCGGGTACACCTTTGCTGCGCGTTCTATGCACGCCAAGTAAATGGGATCTAAGGTCTGTGCCGTTGTGCTCCAAATCATGATTAAATGGTCGTCCACACTTGTGGCTTTAGATAAAGGGTAACTTAGATCGTGTTCTGGTTCCGGTGCGAGTTGCGGTGGGGTGCTGTTTGTTTCAGGATGTATTAATCCTGAACTTAGCGTCGCGATGCAGCGTTGCAGTGCTTTAAAAGTGCTTGGATTGATTGGGTTTGAAATCGCGTCGTGTAACAGCATACGCGCGCGCGCCACATTTCCCTTGGTAAATTCGCAAATACCTTGCAAGTAGGGAATCGTCACTGAGAGCAGTTGTTGGTATTTTTCATTTGATTCTAAGCGTTGATACATGGGTAGAGCCTCTTCAAACCGCATTGTACGTTCATAGAAAGCCGCTAACTGAAATATGGCGTCATGGTTATCCGAATTGTCTTCAATGGCCTTGAAACAGCTTAATTCGATACGCTGCCCGTCTAGGAGTGTTTTTGTTTGTGACACTAAGGATTGTTCACTTGTGCCGTCGTCGGGTATGGCGTCTAAGATGCGTGAGGCATCAGCCATGCGACCATCGAGTAGCAAACACAGTGCTTGGGCCGCTTGCAATTCAGGGTCTAACTCTATCAGATGTGAATTGGCATCCAATAAGGCGCTTACATCTTTGAACTTCTGACCTTGTAATAGGGGTGCTAGAACGGGCTTAAATAATTCAATAGTGTCGTACCGGTGCATAAGCACCAGTATACCACCAGAATGTTGAAAGACCTTAGATTAAACGGGCTCGAATAACGCCCTGTACGGCACGGATTCTATCTTCTAAATCCGGAACGGCTTCACCATTAAAATCCACAATGTTATAAGCAAGTTCACCACGGGACTTATTCACCATTTCGGTAATATTAAGATTGGCATCTGCAAGAACTGTGGTAATTTTACCAATGATACTGGGTACATTACTGTTGCAAATGGTGATTCGGCTTTCGCCACTACGCTCTAATTGGCAGCTTGGGAAGTTAACCGAATTGGTAATATGGCCATTCTCAAGAAAGTCTTTTAATTGATTTACAGCCATTACCGCACAATTGTCTTCCGCCTCTTCAGTTGATGCGCCTAAATGGGGAATAGAAATGACGTTTTTAACACCTGTTGTAATATCATTTGGAAAATCGGTAACGTAACGGGCCACATTACCAGCCTTAATGGCTTCCACTAAAGCAGGCTCATCAATAAGTTGGTCCCGAGAAAAATTAAGAACCACAGTGCCCTTCTTCATTTGACCGATGCGTGTTTCGCTAATAATGTGTTTGGTTTTTTCACTGAAGGGAACATGAATACTGATAAAGTCAGACGTCCTAAGTAGATTCTCAAGTCCGGCTGCAGGCTTTACAGTGCTAGACAGTTCCCACGCTCTATCGACAGAAATAAACGGGTCATACCCCTCAACTTCCATTTCTAGCGCAACACCTGCGTTTGCTACCATCATTCCGATCGCGCCAAGACCAATAACACCTAACTTTTTCCCCATGATCTCATAGCCTTTGAAATTACCTTTGTTGGTTTCCACCAAACCGGCTATTTCTTGGCCTTGATCACTAATACTATTGGAATAGTTAATGCCACCCACAATATCGCGAGATGCTAATAACATACCCGCAATCGCTAACTCTTTAACCGCGTTAGCGTTTGCACCAGGAGTGTTAAATACAACGATTCCTTTTTTGGTGTATTCCTCAACAGGAATGTTGTTTACACCAGCGCCCGCTCTTGCGACAGCTTTTACCTTCTCGGTGATGGGTTCATCATGAAGCTTGTAACTGCGCAGAACGATCGCATCAGGATCTGTGCTTTCACCGCTAACCTCATAAGTATCATGATCAAACTTATTGAGGCCTTTGGAAGAAATTTTATTAAGTGTTTTGATCTTAAACATAGTGATACTTAACGTTTTCTGTACTGAGGCCCTTTACGTGCACCACGTTTTCCGTATTTTTTACGCTCTTTAATGCGTGTATCACGGGATAAGAATGAATGTTCACGAAGCGCTTTTCTAAAATTTTCGTCGGCACACAAGATTGCGCGCGCTAAACCCATTTGAGCGGCTCCGGCTTGACCTGTTAATCCGCCACCTTTAGAAAAGATTTTGACATCGTACTTACCATCTAATTTAAGAATACGAAGCGGTGATAACACAACGTCTACCAATGTTTCGCGACAGATATAGTCTTTTAATTCTAAATTGTTCATGATGATTCTTCCTTTACCAGGAAATAACCACACACGTGCTACAGATGACTTACGACGACCTGTGCCATAAAAAGAACCATCTTGAGGTATTTTTAAATCACTTTTAACGGATTTAGCTTTAGCAACTGGTTTTGCACTTTTAGATGCTGACTTAGTCGCTGATTTAGTCGCTTTTACTTTTGTTTCGGCCATTGTTTACTCCTTCTGCAGTGTTACTGGCGTTGGGTTTTGCGCTTGATGAGGATGCTCCGCACCAACATAAACCTTTAACTTTTTAATAATCTTACGGCCCAAGCTGTTATGAGGAACCATTCCCCAAACTGCCTTTTCAATAATTTCAGCTGGATTCTTAGCCATCATTTGCTTGTAGGTAGTAGCGGTTAAACCACCTGGATACCCACTATGACGGTAATATACCTTCTGATCAAATTTCTTACCTGTAACTTTAATTTTTTCTGCATTAATAACGATAACAAAATCACCTGTATCTGCAGATGGTGTGAAGTTTGCTTTTTCTTTGCCTCTAATGATGCTGGCTACACGGGATGCTAAACGTCCAAGAGTTTGGCCGTTTGCGTCTACCAAAACCCAGTCATGAGTAATCTCACTGGGTTTGGCGTGATAGGTTTTTTGTTGTTTAGTTGTCATATTCTATCTCCTTACTTATACGTCACGTTTACTAAGCATAGTCCTTTTGCCGGAGCCAAGGTGCTATGGAATTTTTTTTGTTTTGAATGAAGCGATTCTACCATAGCTTCCCATGATTGTTTACCACGGAAAACGTCAAATAGATCACCAACAATGTGGCGAACCATATGGTAGAGAAAGCTATTGGCACCAATTCTAAATTCGAAGCATGTAAATGGTTCTCCTGTATATAAATTACTTAGCTTGCGCGTTTGTAATGAGAACAATTCAACTGTCTTAACAGGATTTGATGGCGTTGAGCCTGTGCTCTTGAATGCCGAAAAATCATGGGTTCCCAAAAATGCCTTCTCAATTTCAGGAAAGCTTGATACTTCCGGAGTAAAAGAGATTGGCGTTATAAAGTCTTGAAGCGACATTGGAACCGGGTATTGTGCAAATAAATACATATACTCCCGATAAATGGCCGATTTCTGCGCATGAAAGGAGGCATCACTCTCCTCTACGCTGACCACTCCACAATCGCTGGGAAGCCCGCTGTTTAATGCTTTCTTTAGACCTTCTGCGGGAATACGCTTAGGCAGGCGAAGGCTAAGGACTTGCCCCTGAGCGTGAACACCACTGTCTGTACGACCGGCAGCTGTAACGGTAATCGGTTGACCAGCAATTTTTGCTAGTGCCGTTTCCACTGCCTGCGCGACTGTGCGTCCGCTTTTCTGTTTCTGAAGGCCTAAATAATTAGTGCCGTTATACCAAAGAACTATTTTGTAGACCCACAAGGGATCTATTCGACCAATTCAAGCATGGAGACAGGTGCACCATCACCTTTGCGAAACCCAAGTTTCACAATGCGGGTGTAACCACCTTCACGCTTTTGGACCTTTTTAGCTATGTTATCAAACACTAGTTTAATAACATCTTTCTGCGGGATAATCCGCAACGCTTGACGGCGCGAATGTAAATCGCCCTTTTTGCCAAGTGTAATAATCTGTTCCGCCATCTTTCTGGCTTCTTTTGCTCGTGTATCTGTTGTTTCAATACGGTTGTAAATAAACAACGATTGAACCAAGCTTTTAAGTAGCGCCAACCGTTGATCGGTCGGTTTTCCTAGCTTCTTATTTCCTCGTTGGTGTCTCATTAGTTAGCCTCGCTTATGCCTCAACCTTTTCGCCTTTTAGCGAAAGGTTGTATTGCTTTAATTTGTCATTAATCTCTTCAGCTGATTTCTTACCGAAGTTTTTAATCTTAATCAAATCGGCCATATCCTTTTCAACCAACTCGGTTACCGATTCAATACCGGCTTTTTTCAAGCAGTTTAATGACCGTGCTGATAATTCTAAATCTTCAATCGTTAGGTTAGTAGATGCTTCAGAAGGTTTTACAACTTCTTTCTCCTGAGCTTGATCCATAAGGGCCAAAGGACGGTTGTTTAATTGACCAAAAAGATTAAAGTGCTCAAGCAAAATGGCAGTGGCTTCTTTAACGCAATATTCAGTATCCACAGACCCATTGGTTACAACATCCATTACTAGACAATCGTAATCAAGTGAACGGCCCACGCGAATCTTATCAACTTTATAATTAATGCGGTTGATCGGTGAAAAACTTGCGTCTAACGTAATCGTATTTACATCTTGATCATCTCTTTTGTGATTCTCAGATGCTGAATAACCAACTCCACGTTCAACATTAATTGTAATGTTTAAGTTCGTCTCTTTTGTCGTTTCGCAAATGAATTGATCTTTATTTACGATTTCCACGTCGGCATCATGTTGAATGTCCTTCGCTGTCACTTTACCCTTACCTTTGTACGCAATCCTAACGGTACATGGCTTATCAACATTTAATTTAAAAATAATTGATTTCAAATTACAGATGATATCTAACACATCTTCTGCAACATCATCAATTGACGCAAATTCATGCTCAACGCCTTCAATTACAATAGATGTAACTGCTGCCCCACTTAGTAACGACAACATGACTCGACGCAATGTGTTACCGATGGTTAGTCCCATACCTGCCATAAGTGGCTGCATGATAAATTGACCATGCTGATCTGACAATTTGTCGTATTTAACCCAAGTTTTGTTCTCGCTCACAATTTTCCTCCTGATTCTTTATTATTATCTAGAATAGTATTCAACAATTAACTGCACATCTACTGGTGATTCAATTTCTTCAAACGTAGGCAAATGCTTTACAGTAAATGACGTGTCTTTAGTGGCGTATTCAATCCATGTAGGTGCTACATAGTTTTTCAACACTTCAACTCTGTTCTTGGTGAATTCACGGTTAGTATCACGGAATGTGATTACATCGTTTTCACGAACAAGAGTAGATGGAATATTATTTTTACGACCATTTAAATTAAAATGGTTATGACGCACCAACTGACGCGCCTCTTTACGAGATGGCGTGATGCCAGCTTTAAAGATGACGTTATCTAAACGACGCTCAAATAAACGCAATAGATTGTGACCGGTAACGCCTTTCTGACGCGCTGCTTTTGCAAAATACGCACGGATGGCTTTTTCTGTAACACCATAGAAATGACGTAATTTTTGCTTTTCACGCAATCGGATACCATACTCAGACAAACGGCGTTTCATGCCCCGAATACCTGGCGGAAAATTACGCTTCTCTATTGCACATTTTGCTGTGTGACAACGTTCGCCCTTAAGGAATAGCTTAACTCCTTCTCGACGACACTTCTTACACGCTGGCTCTCTATCTCTAGACATTCATTACTCCTCTTTAAACGCGACGACGCTTAGGTGGCCGACAACCATTATGTGGCATCGGCGTTACATCACGGATTGATTTAATTACAATTCCAGCGCTCTGAATAGCACGGATTGCGGTTTCTCGGCCTGAACCTGGGCCATTCACTTCAACATCAACTTCTTTAACGCCATGCTCTCTGGCTTTTTCTGCTGCGTACTCAGCGGTTTGCTGAGCGGCGAAAGGAGTGCCTTTCTTTGCGCCTTTAAACCCAACTACACCTGTTGAACACCAGGATAGTACATTACCCTTTTCATCGGTAATCGTTACAATTGTGTTATTAAACGTTGCTTTTACATGAGCGATTCCCGATGGAATGCTTTTCTTAACTTTTTTCTTACCTTTAGTTACTGCCACTTAAGTCCTCCTACTTGGTTACTTTCTTCTTGCCTGCGATAGCCAAGCGCTTACCTTTTTTGGTGCGCGCATTGGTGTGTGTACGTTGTCCACGTACTGGAAGCTTGCGCTTATGGCGATTGCCGCGGTATGAACCGATATCCATAAGTCGTTTCACATCTTGTCCAACACGACGACGTAAGTCGCCCTCTGTTACTTGCTCACGCACTTCGTCGCGAATACTTACAATTTCAGACTCTGATAAATCTTTAACTCGTGTTGAAAAATCAATTCCTAATTTGCTTAGGATTAAATCAGCCGTAGTAGGGCCAATTCCAAATATATAAGTTAACGCAATAATTATGCGTTTGTTTTTAGGTAAATCTACACCAACAATTCGTGCCATCTAAATAATACTCCTTCTCTTAACCTTGACGCTGCTTGTGCCGTGGGCTTTTGCGACAAATGACGCGTAGTATACCACCACGTCGTATAATTTTGCAATCCTTACATCTTTTTTTAACAGACGCTCTAACTCTCATTGTCTAACTCCTTCTTATTTCAATCGATATATTATACGGCCTCTAGTGAGGTCATACGGGGATAATTCAATTTTTACAGTATCACCCAAGAGCACTCTAATATAATGCTTTCTTATCTTTCCTGACAAGTGGGCTAAAATTTCCTGCCCCGTTTCGAGCTTAACACGGAACTGAGCGTTAGGTAGAGATTCTACCACAACACCCGATACTTCGATAACATCTTCTTTTTTAGCCATTTTTTAGCGTGTCCTTAATGTATTGTTAAAATTTCTGGTCCGTCGTCTAATACTGCGATCGTGTTTTCATAATGAGCAGACCATTTTTTATCCGCGGTAATTATAGTCCATTTATCGTCTAATGTTAAGATGTCTGCTACACCAATATTTACCATGGGCTCTAACGCAAAGGTAAATCCGGCTTCTAGGGTGATACCTTTACCCTTCTTTCCATAGTTTGGAATAAGAGGATCTTCATGTAGATTTTCACCAATTCCGTGGCTATAGAGGTCTTTTACGACCGTTAAACCAGCGGACTCAACATGGTGCTGTAGCGCATTTGATACATCTCCCATTTTATTTCCAGGAATGGCTTGTTCCGCACCTTTAAAAAAGGATTCTTCAGTAATTTTTGCAAGATGCTTGATCTCTTCTGCAACCGGCTCAATCAAGAATGGCCGCGCGCAATCCGCATGAAATCCTTTAAAATAGACACCACAATCTATACAGCAAATATCACCTGGCATAAATTCCTTTTCGCGATAGGGAATGCCGTGAACGATTTCCTCATTTACAGAAATACATGTTGCCCAATGGTAATTAGGCACCCCCATAAATGACGGTTCTGCTCCATGTTTACGTATGAATTCTCGCGCTACATCATCAATTTGAGCGGCATTAGCACCCACTTTCATGTGCTTCGCCATTTCTTCAAAAGTGGCAGACAATATACGTCCTGCTTCGCGCATTTTATCAATGTCGCTTTTGCTCTTTAGTTTAATCATTGATTACTCCTCGAGGGCCATTATTTGACCCTTAATCGTCTCATAGACCTTATCTGGGGCCTCTGACGCGTCTAATGTAACTAATTTAGATCGGTAATAATCAATCAATGGAGCGGTTTGTTCCTGATAAACGGTATAGCGATAGCGAATTTTTTCTTCGGTATCATCAACGCGAATTTTTAGGTTGCCATCACAAGGATGAGATTCAGCCGTTGCTGGGTTATGTTTGATATGAAATATACGATGACAAGTAGCACAGATTCTTCTTCCGCCAAGCCGCTCAATCGTTTCCTCAAGAGAGATATCAAATAAAAATACTTTATCCAATGAAATTGATAATGCCTCTAATAGTGAGGACAATCCCTCTGCCTGAGCAATAGTTCGTGGAAATCCATCTAATATACAACCCTTTTCACGAATTTTAGGATCTGTTAAAGACTCTTTGATTAAATCTAGTATAAGAGCATCTGGCACCAAATCTCCGGCCGCGATATAGGATTCGGCGGCCTTACCTAATTCTGTTTTATTATCCCGCGCTTCACGTAATAAATCACCCGTAGACAGATGAATGATGTCTAGATTCTCAGACAGCTTTTGTGCCTGCGTTCCCTTACCTGAACCGGCCGTTCCTAAAAATATCATTATTGGCGCGCTCATTCGATTAAGCCCTCATATCGTCGGTTAAGCAAAAATGTTTCAACCTGTTTAACAAAATCCAACGCAACACCCACTATTATCAACATCGCGGTTCCACCAAGACCTTGAAAACTAGTGACTTGGGTTACATTAGAGGCGATTGTAGGAACTAGGGCAACAAATGCCAAGAAAGATGCTCCAACAAGCGTTAATCGCGTTACGATCTTCTCTATGTATTCCTCAGTAGGGCGACCAGGACGAACGCCTAATATAAAACCACCATGCTTTTTAATGTTATCGGCTAAATCTTTGGGGTTAAATGAAATTGCAGTATAAAAATAGGTAAAGAAAAATATAAGAAAACACAAAACACCATTATACAAAACGCCATCGTAGCGATAATACGTTGAAAAGAAATCCTTCAAAACTTGTACACCGGAATATTCAGAAATCACTAACGGGAATTGCATTAATGCTGACGCAAAAATGATGGGAAGAACGCCACCTTGAATTAATTTAAGCGGAATATATGTATTTTGCCCCCCATACATTTTTCGACCAATAACGCGCTTAGCGTATTGCACCTGAACACGCCTTTGGGCCTCTTGCATAAACACAATACTTACAATCATCACTAATAACACGACTACCATCGCAATCACGCCAACACGGCTTGCTCCACCAGAGAGCAGGACAACCGTATTCTTAATAAAAAACGGTAGTTGAGAGATAATACCAACAAAGATTAACAGCGAGGCACCATTGCCTATGCCATTCTCAGTCATGATCTCGCTTAACCACATGACTAAAACGGATCCGGCCACTAAACCAACTACCGCATAAAATACAAAAAAGACAAAATGCACATCAGGTAAAACAAAATTTCTGAAACCAATGGACATCACTATTCCTTGGATAAAAGCCAAGATTACCGTTAGGTACCGAGTGTACTGAGAAATTTGTTTATGACCCGACGCACCCTCTTCAGCCAATTCCTTAAGTTTTGGCCAAATAAAGGTTAGCATTTGCATGATAATAGAGGCATTAATGAATGGTAAAATACCCAATGCAAAAATACTGAAACGGCCTAATGCACCACCAGAAAATAAATCAACGAAACCTAATAAGCCACCTTGGTTAAATAACCCCTGAAGAGCCTGCAAATCTACACCAGAAATAGGAATATGACTTCCTAATCTGTAAACACCGATCATAGCCAGTGTAAACATAAACCGTTTTCTTAACTCAGGAACTCTAAAGAGGGTTAAAATTGATTCCATTTATGAAACGAATTCCAGTGTCGCCCCTGCCTTTTGAATTTTTTCTACTGCTGTTTTAGACGCTTTGTTAGCTTTAATAGTCACTTTTTTTGTTAACTCACCGTCACCCAGTATTTTAAGAAGCTCATTCTCTTGAACAATACCCTTATCTACTAAGCTATCAAGATCCACGATCTCATTATCTTTGTATAATGTATCGATTAATGAAAGATTGATTGCAGTATAAGTCACTTTGAACTTAAAGTTCTTAAACCCTTTATTCTTAGGGATTCGACGATAAAGTGGATTCTGACCACCTTCAAAACCAGCTTTTCGAGAATAACCAGATCTACTTTTTTGACCTTTATGACCACGTCCGCATTCGCCACCATGGCCAGATGCGTTACCTCGTCCAACACGAGTACGATTCTTAGTCGACCCTGCTGCAGGAGATAATTGATTACTTTTTGGCTGCTTACTCATCTTTTTTCTCCGCCTCCTTAGGCTCTGGCTTTTGTTGAGCTACTTCGACCGGGGCCTTTTTATCTTCTTTTGGAGCTTTCTTCTTTGGAAGTCCCTTTTTATTTTGTTCTTTATCCTTTTTAGCTTTATCTTCTTCTTGGTCTTTTGCTAATTTTTTAGTCACTAGAGTTGATTCGTCTAATTTTACATAGCGAATTGGAAGTCTTTTTCCACGATTGGCTTCTTCTTGTTCTTTTGAACGAAGTGCAGCCAAACCTTGCAATGCGGCTCTAGCAGTATTAATTGGATTATCTGACCCTAAAGATTTAGCAACCACATTTTTTAGGCCCGCAGCTTCTAAAAGAATTCGAACCGATCCACCAGCGATTACACCTGTACCAGGAGATGCAGGCTTCATAATAACCTTGGCTGATCCAAACACACCCATGATTTCATGAGGCAATGTACCTTCCACAATATTTACCGATTGAAGCGACTTTTTAGCGCGTTCAATTCCTTTTTTAATTGCACCAGGAACTTCAGTTGATTTTCCAAGTGCAATACTAACTTTACCTTTTTGGTCTCCAACAATTACCAATGCCCTAAAAGCAAGTCTCTTACCACCTTTACATACTTTAGTTACACGATTAATACGTATAACCTTTTCCATATAAGGTGATTCATTAGACTGATTTGGTTTACGGTTACGTGAACCTCTACGACCCTGATCTCTATCTGGCCTAGATTCATTTGTTCCTTTATTGGCTGTTGGTGCTGATTTTGATTCGTCCATCATATATCTCCTTAAAAATCTAACCCGTTTTCCCGGGCTGCTTCAGCCAAGGCTTTAACTCTACCATGATATACGTGGTTTCCGCGGTCGAAAACAACTTTCTTAATCTTTTTGCTTTTGGCTTTCTCTGCGATGTCTTTTCCAACTTCAGCAGCAGCCTTTATGTTTCCACCATTCTCTAATTTTAAAGAAGAGGATGACACAATAGTAAGATTCTTTTCATCATCAATAATTTGAGCATATATTTCTGCGTTGCTGCGAAATACAGATAATCTCAATCTATCTTTAGTGCTTTTAATTCTAGAACGATTTGGTCGACGTTTACTCATCTTATTTTACCTTCTTGCCCGCTTTTTTGCGTAAATATTGGCCTTTATATCTTACACCCTTTTGCTTATAAGGGTCCTTTTTAGCTGGTCTAACTTTAACAATTTCAGCGGCCACATGACCGACAGTCTGCTTATTAATTCCGCTAATTTTTATATTTGTCTGCCCCTCTAAGGTGAATGTAATGCCTTCTGGAGCCTTAATGTCTACTGGGTGAGAAAAACCTAAAGCAAGGTTTAAATCATTACCCTTCATTTGGGCTCTATATCCCACACCATATAATTCTAAATTAACTTCAAAACCCTTACTTACACCCTCGATCATATTGGCTAATAAGCTTCTATATAATCCGTGAAATGCAGGGCCTTCTCTATGAGTGCTTGTGTTTGACACAATAATTTGCCCGTTGTCACGTTCAACAGAAATGCCACCCTGCGGTACAGCCTGGGTTAATTCACCCTTTGGGCCTTTGACCGTGAGTACATTCTCGTTAAATGTGACTTCAACGTTTTCTTCTACAGCGATTGGTTTGTTTCCTTTACGTGACATTATTTACCTCTTTTAATAGACTTCGCCGATTAACTCGCCGCCAACATTTTGAACACGCGCGTCTCGTCCAGTCATAATTCCTTTATTTGTGGATACAATAGATATACCAAAACCATTCAACACTTTAGGTATACGCTTCTTTGGTGCATAAAGACGTTTACCTGGTTTACTAACTCTCTGAATATAAGTAATAGTTGGGTTTCCATCCTCGTTATACTTTAGTTCAATTCTAATAGCGCGCTTTTTAGCGTCTTGATTCAAGATTTCAAATGAATGAATAAAACCTTCTGCTTTAAGAATTTCAGAAATAGCTACCTTTGATTTTGAGAAAGGCATAACCACCTCATCATGCCTAGCTTGGAGGCCGTTTCGTATTCGAGTGAACATATCTGCAATAGTATCTGTAACTGCCATGATTTAACTCCTTACCAAGATGATTTGGTTACCCCAGGCAGGTGACCCAGGTTAGCCAATGTGCGAAAACACAGCCGACAAATACCGAAAAATCTCATAAATCCTCTAGGACGACCGCAAATATTACATCTATTACGATGCTGAGTCGTTCCTTCTTTTCTTTTATTCTTAATAACCATTGATATTTTTGCCATAATTTACTCCTACTATGCTGCCTTCTCTACAATAACTGGCTTATGCGCAAATGGCATGCCTAACTGAACCAATAACTCATATGCCTCTTCTTTTGTATGTGCAGAAGTTACAAAGGTTATGTCCATTCCTCGAGTTTTGTCCAATTTATCATAGTCAACTTCTGGGAATATAATATCTTCTTTCAGGCCAAGGTTATAATTTCCGTCGCCATCAAAGCCTTTATTCGGAACACCTCTAAAGTCACGGATCTTAGGAAGAACAATATTTATTAACTTTGTCAAAAAGTCATACATTTTGTCATCTCGCAATGTTACTTTACAACCGATTACTTGGTTCTCGCGCAATTTAAAATTAGATATCGCCTTCTTGGAACGCGTTGCCAACGGTTTGTTGCCTGTTATCGCCTGAAATTGCTCTAAAGTTAAATCTACACATTTACTATTTGAAGTGGCTTCACCTAAACCGCGGTGAATCACAATTTTTTCAAGCTTTGGCGTTTCCATATCATTGGAATAACCAAATTTCTCTTTGAGTGCTTTACGTATCTCTGTTTTGTACTTTTCTTTCAACGTTGCCATTACTATTTCTCCTTAAAAAAGCTCTCCGCTTACTTTTGCCTTGCGCCGCTTCTTACCGTCAACTGTCTCAAAACCGATTGATGTCGGTTTATTTGAACTGGGATCGATAATTTTTGCTTTTGACCAATGAATTGGCGCAGGCGACTCAACAATACCGCCATCTTTTTCTTTAGATGCTTTAAGGTGACGCTTGATTATGTTAATGCCTTCAATTGTAATGCGACACTTCTCAGTGTTCACGTCTAATATTGTGCCTTCTTTTCCGGAATCTTTTCCAGAAATCACAACTACCTTATCGCCTTTTTTATATCGTGTTGCCATATCTTTCTCCTATACTACTTCTGGTGCTAGCGAAATAATTTTCATATAGTCGCGATCGCGTAACTCACGAGGAATTGGTCCAAAAATACGTGTTCCTTTAGGGTTTCCATCAGCATTCACAATTACAACCGAATTTGAATCGAAGGAAACACAGGTTCCATCATTACGCTTGATTTGCCGCTTTGTACGTACAACTACCGCTCTAACAACATCGCTTTTTTTAACTTGGCCATTTGGAGAGGCTTTCTTAACAACCGCCACAATAAGGTCTCCAACATAAGCGTATCGTCGTTTGGAACTTCCTAATACCTTAATGCAAAGAACTTCTTTTGCACCTGAGTTGTCTGCAACTTCTAATCTTGTTTCTTGCTGAATCATTACTCTTTATCACTTTCTAATGTACGGGCGCGCTCAACAATACGAATTACACGCCATTTCTTAGTCTTGCTAATCGGACGAGTGTCCTCAATCTCGACCAAGTCACCCTCATTTGCTTGATTGCCTTGATCATGAGCCATAAAACTTTGAGTAAAGTTGATTACTTTTTTATATAGGGCATGCGGTTTGCGGCTTTTAACCTGTACCTTTACAGTGTCCTTACCGGAAACCTTACTTACAACTCCTGTGCGTTTACGCCTTAATCCTGTCTTAGTCATTTTGAGCAAGCTCCTTTTCACGAATCACGGTTTTAATTTTAGCAATTGTGCGACGCGCCTTTTTAATTTGAGTCGTGTCTTTAAGGCTGCTGTTGACCAATTGAAATCTCATTGTTGTCAGAGATTGCGTTTGCTCAGATAGCGTTTTGCCCAAATCTTGCACGCTTTGTTTTCTTAGATCTTTTAATTCCATTAGATTTCTTCCTTCACTCGGAATCGCGTTTTAATTGGCAGCTTGTGTGACGCCAATCTAAACGCCTCACGAGCTATATCTTCAGCAACTCCGCTCAATTCAAACAACATATGACCAGGCTTAACCTTGGCCGCCCAAAATTCTGGACTACCTTTACCTTTACCCATACGTGTTTCAGCTGGGATACGAGTCATGCTTTTATCTGGGAATACACGAATCCAAACTTTACCGCCACGTTTAATATAACGTGTCATCGCGCGTCTTGCCGCCTCTATTTGTCGGTCGGTCATATAGCACGCACCTTCGGATTGTAACCCAAACGAACCAAAGGATACTTGGTTGCCGCTATGAGCCTTACCTCTATTGCGTCCACGTTGTAGCTTTCTGTATTTGGTTTTTTTAGGCTGTAACATGTCTTATTCCTCCACTAAGCTACAGAAACAGTGTCTGCTAACACTGAATCCACTTGTTGATCCACTACTTCTTGAACTGAGCGTTTGTTGTGTTCAATAATGTCGCCATTATACACCCAAACTTTTACACCGATCTTACCATAAGTGGTTAGCGCTTCTGAAAAGGCATAATCAATACTTGCACGTAATGTGTGCAATGGAACCTTTCCTTCGCGATACCATTCACTACGCGCAATCTCTACGCCACCTAATCGACCGGCACAGGCCACTTTAACGCCTTCAGCACCAGCCTTCATCGCCCACTGCACAGCAGCTTTCATTGCACGACGAAACGGAATTCGTTTTTCTAGCTGCGCACAAATAGACTCCGCTAGAAGTCTCGCGTTTTTCTCTGGGTCCTTCTCTTCAACAATTTTAATATTGACCTTTAGACCTAACTTCTGGCCTAACGCTTTACGATGAGCCGTAACAGCCTCGCCACCCTTACCAAGTAGAACACCTGTTCTTGCTGCATGAACAACCACTTCGATAACATCAGCTTTACGATTAATACGCAGCTTGGAAACGCCACCTCTTTTAAAATGTTCTTTTACATAGGCACGAATATCACGGTCCACTAAAATATAGCGACTATAATCCTTCTCGGCGTACCAGCTACTTTCCCAATCTTCAACGATTCCTAGTCGCAGACCTTTTGGATGTGCTTTTTGTCCCATTATTTAACTCCTCTGCTTTGTACGCCTACAGTTATATGAGACGTTTTCTTTATAATTGGGAAAATACGACCTCTTGCTCTCGCTCTGAATCGAGTGGAATAAGGTCCCTCATCAATTAATAATGTAGAGATAACCAAGTTGCCAAGATCTTCTTTATTATTATGCGCCGCATTAGATGCCGCAGATTTAACAACATTATATAATAAATCCGCACCTCTGTGGGATAGGCTTTTTAATAAGCTCAATGCATGCGTAACAGGTAACCCTCTTACTTCATTAGCAACGCGCCTAATCTTTTTTGCAGACCCTTTTAAAAACTTGGCTTGTGCACGGACTTCTTTACCGACAACAACTTGCTTTGCTTTAGACTTTGTATTTGACACTTTTTTTGTTTTAGTCGCCATGATAATCTCCTCTATTTCCTATGACCTGCATGGGAACGGAATGTGCGAGTATACACAAACTCACCCAACTTATGACCAATCATGTCTTCTGAAACAAATACAGGTATATGTTTCTGCCCATTATAAACGGCGATTGTATGACCAATCATATCTGGCAATACCGTAGAACGACGCGACCAAGTCTTTATCATCTTTTTAACGCCTGCTTCATTCATAACTTCTATTTTCTTTAGTAGGTGTCCGTCCACAAACGGTCCTTTTTTAAGTGATCTTCCCATTGTGCTCTCCTATTTCCTACGCTTCACAATATGACTAGTACTACGCTTCTTGCGATTACGAGTAATCTTACCAAGCGCCTTTTTGCCCCAAGGGGTCAAAGGACCAGAGCGCCCGATAGGAGCCCGACCTTCACCACCACCATGCGGGTGATCGCAAGGGTTCATAACAGACCCTCTAACAGTGGGCCTTCTACCTAACTTACGCGCCGTACCAGCATTACCTAGAACAGTATTTCGTTTCTCTTGATTACCTACCTGCCCAAGCGTTGCGCGACATCTACCATCGACTAAACGAACTTCGCCAGAAGGCATTTTTAATGTCACATACTTTGGATTACGGGCCATCAACACGATGCTCACTCCGGCACTACGACCAAGTTGGGCACCACGTCCGGGATGAAGCTCTACATTATGAACAATACTTCCTACAGGAATATCTTTCATTTCTAATGTATTACCCTGCCTAATTGGTGCTTCTGCACCAGAATTGACTTCGTCGCCCACCTTCATTTTTTGTGTTGCAACAATATATCTTTTTTCACCATCTTTATAAAAGACAAGCGCAATATTAGCACTGCGATTTGGATCATACTCAATTGACTTTACTAGTCCAGGCACGCCATCCTTATTGCGTTTAAAGTCGATCTCGCGGAAACGGCGCTTCGCACCACCGCCACGATGCCGAACAGTTAATCTGCCCGAGCTATTGCGGCCGGCATGCTTTTTAGAGCGTCGGATAAGTGATTTCTCCGGCGTTTTTGTTGTAATTTCTTCAAAATCCAAAACTTGTTTGGTTCGAAGAGCTGGTGATGTTGGTTTATAATTTCTAGTTCCCATGGCTAACCTCTTAGAATAGATCCTTGACAGTGTCTATAGACTGTCCTTCGGCTAACGTCACGATTGCTTTTTTGCGATCTGACGTTCTCCCTACAATACGACCTCTGCGGCGTTTTTTACCTGGTGATTTTGTAATATTTACTTTTTCAACCTTGGCACCAAAACGTGACTCAATAAACTGCCTAATCTGAATTTTATTTGCGTCTTCAGTTACAAAGAAAGCATATTTATTAACGGCAATTTGTTCTGCCGTTTTCTCTGTAATAATAGGCGATACTAATACTTCGCTACTCATGATTTAAATGTCTCCTTAATAACCTCAAACGCTTCCTTCTCTACATATACCACATCCGCGTCCAACAGTTCATTCACATCCAGTGAGATAGGCGTTGCAATTAAACTGTTCTTAATATTACGACAGGCCCAATAAAGCGGAGAGTCAAAATCGCCAATTACAAACAAAGCTCGCTTCGCATCTGCAACAGCGGTCTTCATAATTAGCGCCTGAACTTCTTTAGTCTTACAGGCATCCTTAGGGGCATCCACTACAATTACCGCATCGTTACGGGAATTAAACACATAATTGATTGTTCTACGAGCAAATCGCTTATTAATATCTTTAGAATGACTACGTGGAGATGGTCCAAAAATAACACCACCACCAACTCTCAAAGGAGTACGGTTAGTACCACGACGCGCACGCCCAGTACCTTTTTGCTTATACGGCTTAGCGCCCCCACCTCTTACAGCAGCACGATTCTTACATGAATGAGTACCCTGCTGGCGAGTTGACCGTTGATAATTGGCAACCGTCCATAACCAATGATCTACATTGGCCTTTTTTTCATCAAACGACACATCAGGAAGGGTATCCTTGCCGAGTTCTTTTCCTTTAATATCTACAATTTTAAATTCCATAATCTAAATCTCCTAAAACTCGGCCTTAGGCCGCCTCTATCTCAAGAATGCCGTTTCGCTTACCAGGGACAGCGCCCTTAACGAATAGCAGATTCTTACTCGCATCGACCTTTACCACCGCGAGGTTGCGTATTGTTACATTATCATTACCGTACCGTCCAGCCATTTTTTTACCTTTAAGTACACGGCCAGGTGTAGTACCTGCGCCAATAGAACCCGTGATACGGTGTGACTTGGAGCCATGAGTCATAGGTCCTCGACGGAAATTCCACCGCTTAATTGTACCCGCAAATCCACGACCGATAGTTCGACCGCGCACATTAACTTTTGTTTGTGGCTCGAAAGTAGTTGCGGAAATATCCTGCCCCACTTCGACACCGTGCTGCTCGTCTGTACGAAACTCGCTAAGAATACGGTAAGCACCCACTTTTTGTTTCTTAAAGAAACCTTGCAGCGGCTTAGACACTTTCTTTTCATCTATAGATACAAAACCCAAAAGAACGGACGAGTAACCATCGCGTTCTGGAGTTTGAATTTTAACAACCTTGCATGGGCCTGCTTCAATTACAGTTACGGGAATAACTTCCCCATCCTCTGTAATTAATGAGGTCATACCAATTTTTTTACCAAGTAAGAATTTTTTACTCATAATAACACCTTAATTTAATCGTCATTCACTTTATAAGCCAGAGGACGATGATATAACAAACGAGCTGACTAGTTTAGTTCAGTCTGATCTCGATGTCAACACCTGCCGGTAAGTCTAATCCCATCAAAGCATCAATCGTAGTTGATGGCGGATCCACAATCTCTATTAAACGCTTGTGGATACGCACTTCGTAATGCTCTCCTCCACGCTTATCGACGTGAGGTGATTTCAATACACACCATACACGCTTACGAGTAGGAAGCGGCACTGGGCCAAGCACTTTCGCGCCTGACCGCTGCGCAGTTTCAACAATCTTCGCTGCAGATTGGTCGATAAGGCGACTGTCAAATGCCTTTAGACGAATCCGTATTTTTTGATTTGCTTTAGTTTTAGTTGCCACAGTTATTCCTACTTAATGATCTTGGTTACAACGCCAGCGCCAACTGTACGTCCACCTTCGCGAATCGCGAAGCGTAACCCTTCTTCACATGCTACCGGTACAATTAATTCAACGACCATCTTGATGTTGTCGCCTGGCATTACCATCTCAACATCTGCCGGTAATTCCACATTACCAGTTACATCCGTTGTACGGATATAAAACTGTGGACGGTAACCTTTAAAGAATGGTGTGTGGCGTCCGCCTTCTTCCTTCTTCAAGATATACACTTCCGCTTCAAATATGGTGTGAGGCTTGATTGAACCCGGCTTACAAATAACTTGTCCGCGACTCAAATCCTCTTTCTCAACACCACGTAATAGCGCACCCATGTTGTCGCCAGCTTGGCCTTCGTCTAATAATTTACGGAACATCTCGATTCCTGTAATAGTTGATTTCACAACAGCCTCTTGCATACCAACGATCTCAACCTCGTCTCCAACTTTGATGGTACCGCGCTCTACACGACCAGTACCTACTGTACCACGACCTGTGATTGAGAATACGTCCTCAATTGGCATCAAAAATGGCTTATCTTTATCACGAACTGGTTCTGGAATGTAGTTATCTACCGCATCCATCAATTCCCAAATACATTTCGCATCTGCGCTCTCACGGCTCTTATCTGTGGCCTCTAGCGCTTTTAATGCTGACCCTTTAATGAAAGGAATATCATCGCCTGGAAAATCGTACTTGCTCAATAGCTCACGAAGCTCCATTTCAACTAATTCTAATAACTCTGGATCGTCTACTTGATCCGTTTTGTTCATAAATACAACTATACTAGGTACGTTTACCTGACGCGCTAGCAAGATGTGCTCACGCGTTTGTGGCATTGGACCATCAGCTGCACTTACAACCAAGATTCCACCGTCCATTTGTGCCGCACCCGTAATCATGTTTTTGATATAATCCGCGTGTCCTGGACAATCCACATGGGCATAATGACGTTTTTCTGTTTGGTACTCAACGTGTGCTGTTGCAATGGTAATACCGCGCGCCTTTTCTTCTGGGGCTGCGTCTATCTGGTCATACGCTCTTGCCTCTGCAAATCCCACGCTTGCCAATGTTGTAGTAATCGCCGCTGTTAGTGTCGTTTTACCATGGTCAACGTGACCTATGGTCCCGATATTTACATGTGGTTTACTACGATCAAATTTTTCTTTCGCCATCGTTAATCTCCTTCTATCTTTTCTTTAGTCTTTGCTTGACGCTTTATTACTGCGTTCCGACAAAATTGTTTCATAAATTGTTTTAGGCACATCACTATACCCAAAAAACTGCATGGTGTAAACACCGCGACCCTGCGTGGATGAACGTAGAGATGTGGCATATCCAAACATATCAGCCAAAGGTACTTTAGCCTTAACAATCTGAAGACCCATTTTAGTCTCCATTTGCTCAATCTTACCCTTTCGTGAATTCAAGTCTGAAATCACGTCTCCCGAATTTATTTCAGGGGCTTCAACTTCAACAGCCATTATCGGTTCGAGGATGGTATGATCAGCAGATTTTACAGCATCCTTGATCGCATATTGAGCCGCCACTTGGAACGCGATATCTGAAGAGTCAACAGGGTGAAAGGACCCATCAAGAACCGTCACCTTAACATCAACAACAGGGAAGCCTGCTTTAATTCCAGTTTGAAAAAGATTCTTAGCGCCTTTTTCTACGGACGGAATGAATTCACGTGGGATGCGACCACCAACAACTTTGGAAACAAACTCAAAGCCTTTTCCAGTTTCATTTGGCTCTATTTCTAATACAACGTGCCCATATTGGCCTCGTCCACCTGTTTGCTTGATGAACTTACCTTCGCCCTTCGCCTTCTTACGAATAGACTCTTTATAAGACACCTGTGGTTTACCTATGTTCGCCTCAACGTTAAACTCTCGCATAAGACGATCAACAATAATCTCAAGATGCAGCTCTCCCATACCTGAAATGATGGTTTGGTTTGTATCCTGATCGGTTGAATAGATGAACGTAGGATCTTCGTCACCTAACTTTTCTAAAGAAGTTCCTAGTTTTTCCTGATCTGCTTTTGTTTTTGGTTCAATCGCAACAAAGATTACCGGTTCTGGGAATTCAATGTTTTCCAGAATAATTTGTTTGTCTTGATCGCAAAGGGTGTCACCAGTGGTGGTATCTTTCAAACCAATAATCGCAATGATATCGCCGGCTTCTGCTTTTGTGATTTCTTCACGTGTGTTTGCGTGCATCTGCAAAATACGCCCTACTCGTTCACGTTTGCCTTTGGTGGAATTCTGAATGTAGGTTCCTGGTAACAATGTGCCTGAATAAATACGTGTGAAGGTTAAGCGACCAACAAACGGATCTGTTGCAATTTTAAATGCTAAAGACGCTAATGGACCCGTTTCAGAAGGTTCACGGAATATCTCTTCGCCATCTGGGCTTTCGCCTTTAACGGCACCCACATCAATTGGTGAGGGAAGGTAAAATCCAACGGCATCTAGTAGTGGTTGCACACCTTTGTTCTTAAAGGCTGTTCCGCACAATGCAGGAATAATTTCACCCGCAAGAGTGCGCATACGAATGCCTTTTTTAATTTGATCTTCCGTAAGCTCGCCGTTTTCGAGGAAGGCCTCTAGCAAATCGTCAGATGCTTCTGCAGCAACTTCCATTAACACAGCGCGATACTTTTCGTATACTTCTTGATTTTCTGGGGAAATCTCTCTGTCTTCGAACTTCGCGCCAAGCTCTTCACCAAAATAATGAACTTCCTTACCGCGAACCAAGTCAATAACACCTGCAAAGCCTGATTCTGCACCGATTGGCAGATTCAGAGCAACTGGATTGGCATTCAGATTCTTACGAATCATACTAAGAACATTATAGAAGTCGGCTCCAGTGCGGTCCATTTTATTCACGAATGCAATACGAGGTACTTTGTATTTCACCGCTTGGCGCCATACCGTCTCGGATTGAGGCTGAACACCTGCAACACCGCAGAAAACAGCTACCATACCATCAAGTACGCGTAACGAACGCTCTACTTCAACAGTGAAGTCCACGTGACCTGGAGTGTCAATAATATTGATATTAATATCTTTCCAGAAACATGTTGTTGCCGCGGACGTGATTGTAATACCACGTTCTTGCTCTTGTGCCATCCAGTCCATTGTCGCATTTCCGTCATGAACCTCACCAATTTTGTGTGAACGGCCCGTATAAAATAGAATGCGCTCAGTTAAAGTTGTCTTACCCGCATCAATGTGGGCAGCAATACCAATATTACGTAAATTTAATAGTCTTTTTTTGGGGTCGCTCATATTAGCTCCTGTTTTCGAATGTGTGCAATATTACCAACGGAAGTGAGCAAATGCTTTATTTGCTTCTGCCATTTTGTGAGTATCTTCACGCTTCTTTACAGATGTACCAACATTGTTGAACGCATCTATTAATTCCTGTGAAAGCTTACTTACCATGGAGCGACCGGAACGTTTACGAGCATACTCGATAATCCATTTCATTGCCAAAGCAATAGCGCGAGGCTGACGCACTTCGATAGGTACTTGATAGGTAGATCCACCAACTCGACGGGATTTAACTTCCATCAATGGCATTACATTTTTAATCGCTGTATTAAACGCATCAATCGGCGTTTCTTTTGTTTCTTCTGCTAATTTAAGAAGACAGCTATACACGATGCCTTCAGCAGTAGACTTTTTACCCTGCAACATAACGCGGTTAATAAACTTTGTTATATTTGGGCTACCATACTTACTGTCTGGGAGATGAACTCGTTTGAAATCCTTACGACGCCTTGTCATTTACCTAGCTCTCCTTTTTCTTTGGACGCTTTGCACCGTACTTGGAGCGTCCTTGATTACGGTTATTTACACCTTCAGTGTCTAGTGTTCCACGCACTGTGTGATAACGTACACCAGGTAAATCTTTCACACGTCCGCCACGAATCATAATAACGGAGTGTTCTTGTAGATTATGCCCTTCGCCTGGGATATAAGTCGTAACCTCCACGCCAGTCGTTAGACGGACACGGGCCACTTTACGCAAAGCCGAGTTTGGCTTTTTAGGAGTAGTTGTATACACTTTTGTACACACCCCTCGACGTTGAGGACAGTTCTTTAGAGCGGGAGATTTTCCCTTCTTCTTAATTATTTTTCGTTTTTTGCGTAATAGCTGATTCGTTGTTGGCACGACTTTTCTCCTTAACTTTTTTCAATGAGGTTGAAGATGTTAGCTTTTTTATGATTAAAAGTCAACTTCTTTTTATTATACATTTGCGAGTTCGCCTGACTTTTCTTGGTCCATGAAGGCTAGCTCTTCTTCTGTTACTTCTAGTGATTCGCCAGTTGTAGACTTCAAAGATATGTTGTTGTAATGCTTGAAGCCTGTACCTGCCGGAATCAATTTACCAATAATGACGTTCTCCTTTAGACCGTACATCTCATCTTTTTCACCGTTTATAGCGGCGCGAGAGAGAACCTTTGCTGTTTCTTGGAATGAAGAAGCAGAAATGAAACTTTCCGTGCTCAAAGATGCCCGAGTAATACCCAATAATGCTCTATTTCCAGTCGCAGGTTCTTTACCTTCAGCTTTTGCTTTAAGGTTTGCTGCCTCGAATCGACGGACATCTATCATGTCGTTTGGAAGTAAACTTGTTCCACCCATCGTTTCGATAAGAATCTTGCGGGTCATCTGCCTTACAATAACTTCGATGTGCTTGGAATTGATGCTTACACCTTGTGAACGGTATACACGTTGTACTTCTTCTACAAGGTATTTTTGAGTGGCTTGAACGCCTGTTGTTTCAAGTAAATCATGAGGGTTAATCATGCCACTGGTTAGCTGATCTCCCCGTTTGATTTGCTGACCAGAGAAGATGATGACACGCGTGCCATCAGCGACTTTGTATTCCTTACGGTCAGACTCTCCAACAACAGCAACCATTTTTTGAGTTCCGGTTGTGAATACATCTGCAATACCTTCAACTTCACTCAATATTGCATTATCACGGTAACGACGTGCTTCAAAGAGCTCTTCAACTCTTGGAAGACCCTGTACGATGTCTTTTGTTTTGGATGCTTCCTCTGAACTGATGCGATCCATGGCCAGTACATCGTTTTCCTTGATCTTAGTGCCATCTTCAACATGTAGAATGGATCCGGCATACACTTGGTAGGCATCGCCAAGATTGATCGTTACATCAAATAGAGGGTCTTTCTTGGCTTGTTTTGCAGAACTTTCTACTTTGGAGACAATACCACTGACGGCAAGTGACTCTTTAGAATTCAGACTCATGCCAGTATGGGCTCTTTTGCCTTTTTGGAATTGGTCTTTATAGTCTTTACTTACCGTGAATGTTTGCGATTTTCCTGTATCAACGAAGATTTCTCCTGCGTTATCAGCAAATACACCGGTTACTTTACCTTTGCTGTCTTTATCAACCTGAGCTGAAAAGCCTACAAACTGAACCTTACCGCTATTGCGAGCGATGATAAAGTTGTAACTTGGATCGTATGACAATACTGTGTCACCAATCTTAACTTTTGCTTTATCCTTAACTGCTAACTGAGAATTTTGAGGTACATAGACGGTGTATTTACCGCTGTTCTCTGTATTGATATAGATTGTGCCTTCATTAATGGCCAACCATGCGTCATTACCCTCTTCATCACGAATCTTAGCAACTTGAAGACCTGCTCCTAGCTCAATCGTACCAGCAGACTTCGCAGAAATCGTAACCAACGATGCTTTACGTAAGTCAACACCACCTGTGTGGAAGGTTCTCATGGTTAACTGTGTGCCTGGCTCACCAATTGATTGAGCCGCAATAATACCCACAGCTTCACCAATATTAATGATTCGACCAGTCGCCAAATCTAAGCCATAACATTGTTGACATACACCGCGCTCTGACAGACACGTATATATGCTTCTTACTTTTAAAGCCTTAAGACCAAGCTCATCAATGCGTTTCGATTTTTTGATCGTCACAACTTCACCTGGTTCGACCAAGGTAATATTGTTTGCTTTATCTTCTACTTTTTCAAGACTGATACGGCCTTCTACTAATTCGCCAAGAGACACGATTTCTTGCGCCTCATCACGAATTGGCTCTAGAACAATACCTTCTTTAACACCGCAGTCCTCTTCTACAATGGTCACATCTTGAGCCACGTCGACTAAACGACGCGTCAGGTAACCAGAGTCAGCTGTACGAAGTGCCGTATCTACAAGACCCTTACGGGCACCGTAACAAGAGATGAAGTATTCCGCTAATGATAAGCCTTCTTTAAAGTTGGATTTAATAGGAACCTTAACTGTACGGCCCTGAGCATCAGACATCAAACCACGCATTCCAGCTAACTGTCTTACCTGGTCAATGTTACCTCTAGCTCCAGAATTGGCCATGATAAAGATGTTGTTTAGTCGGCCAAACTCATCTTCCATCATTTCGGAAATTTCACCCGTTACACGACGCCAAACATCATGGCTACGAAGAGTTTTTTCTTCCTCATTCATTGAACCCTTTTTATGCTGTGCATCAAGTAGTTCAACGTCCTTCTCTGCTTTGGCAATCAAATCGCCCTTATTCTTAGGTATGCGTAAATCCGCAATAGAGATGGAAATACCAGAGACTGTTGCATAATGAAAACCAGTGTTTTTCAATCGGTCAGCTAGTATCGACGTAATTTCATTGTCATACAAGTTGTACCAATCAAGTATCAAGTCTGCTAGTTGCTTCTTACCAATAGTGCGATTAAGGTAACCTTCGCGTTCTAGTGAGAACTCGTCAAACACTGTCCAAATTGCGTTGTTGAAAATAGCGCGACCGACTGTGGTTTCAATCCACTCTCCATCAAAACGGATTCTGATTTGACTGTGCACCTTAATAACATCAGCTTTGTATGCACGGTATGCTTCGTCGTATGTGGCAAAATACTTATTTCTACCAATTTCAACAGTTGGATCATCAACGGTTAGGAAATAAATGCCTAGTACCATATCCTGTGTAGGAGTAATGATGGATCGTCCGTTTGAAGGCGATAGAACATTGTTGTTAGACATGATGAGCAATCGGCATTCTGCCTGTGCTTCTAACGATAATGGTACATGAACCGCCATTTGGTCACCGTCAAAGTCGGCGTTAAACGCTGTACATACTAGAGGATGGACCTGAATAGCAGATCCTTCTACAAGTACAGGGTCAAATGCTTGAATACCCAAACGATGGAGGGTTGGTGCACGGTTAAGAAGAACTGGTTGCCCTTTGATAATTTCTTCTAAAACATCCCATACATAAACGTCTTTTTGTTCGATTTTGCGTTTAGCGCTCTTAACGTTTGTAACATAACCCTCTTCAACTAATTTTCTGATAACAAATGGTTTGAACAACTCCAATGCCATTTCTTTTGGTAATCCGCACTGGTGAAACTGTAAATGAGGACCGACAACAATAACTGAACGGCCAGAATAATCCACACGCTTACCAAGTAAGTTTTGACGGAAACGACCCTGCTTACCTTCGATAATATTACCTAAGGATTTTAATGGGCGTCCATTTGAACCTGTAACAGCGCGCCCACGCTTACCGTTGGCAATTAACATGTCAACGGATTCTTGTAACATACGCTTTTCGTTTCGCACGATCATTTCAGGCGCACCGATATCGATAAGACGCTTAAGGCGATTGTTTCTATTTACTACGCGACGGTATAAGTCGTTTAAGTCAGACGTCGCGAAACGGCCACCTTCCAACTGAACCATAGGACGCAGATCCGGTGGCATAATAGGAATGGCTTCTAGAACCATCCATTCAGGACGATTGCCTGATGACTTAAGCGACTCAACGATTTTTAAACGCTTAGTAAGACGAAGTAATTTATGGCTTTTCGCGCCTTCTATTTCCTCACGAAGACGCTTCATTTCTTCTTCAAGATTCATGTTAGCAAGAAGCGTTTTGATGGCACTTGCGCCCATTTCCGCTTCAATTTTATCGCCATGCTCTTCTTTAGCGTCGTAATAGTCGTCTGTACCCAGAATTTGTTTATACTTGATATCAGAAATATCAGGGTGAATTTTAGTTACGATGTAAGAATCATAATAAATTACTTCTTCAAGTTCTCTAGATGTCATGTCCAAAAGCAATCCCATATAGCTAGGAATTCCTTTGAGGAACCAAATATGAGATACTGGCGCGGCCAATTCAATGTGACCCATTCTCTCACGACGTACTTTAGAGTGAGTAACTTGTACACCACATCTCTCACAAACGATACCTCGGTAACGAACCCGACGGTATTTACCGCAGGAACATTCCCAATCTTTCACAGGTCCAAAAATCTTTTCACAGAACAAACCTTTGCGTTCAGGCTTGAAGGTACGGTAGTTGATGGTTTCTGGCTTTTCAACCTCACCATGGGACCAGTACCTAATTTTATCTGGTGATGATAGACCTATTTCAATATATCCAAAATCTTCTGGGCTAGTTATTAACATGCGCGTTCTCCCTTTACTTTAATTACCGTGTGTCTATTTCATGACCATCATGCGCCATAACTCGTATGTCTAGCGCAATGGAACGCAACTCGCGAAGTAACACTCGGAATGATTCCGGGGTACCTGGACGAGACAGCGGCTTACCTTTAATGATGGCTTCGTATGCTTTCGCACGACCGGTAAGATCATCTGATTTAATGGTCAACATTTCTTGTAGGGTATTTGCAGCACCATATGCTTCAAGCGCCCATACTTCCATCTCACCAAATCGTTGACCACCATACTGCGCTTTACCACCCAACGGCTGTTGAGTTACAAGAGAGTACGGTCCAGTTGATCGTGCATGAATTTTGTCGTTAACAAGGTGAATCAGTTTCAGTACATACATGTACCCAACTGTTACCTCACGTTCAAACGATTCACCGGTACGTCCATCGCGTAATGCAACAGTTCCCGTTTCTTTAATCCATTCGAATCCATCATGCTTTGACGCGTCTTTTAACTTGCCTTCTACAGTAGTTACAGACGTATTTTTACCTTCTTTTTCAAGCGTTTGGTCAAAGAGTTGAACCTGGTAGTTTTCACCTAATACATGGGATGCCATACCAAGCAATGTTTCAAATAACTGACCGACGTTCATACGAGATGGAACACCAAGTGGGTTCAAAATAATGTCCAATGGAACTCCATTTGGGCAGAATGGCATATCCTCTTCTGCAAGAATGGTTGAAATTACACCTTTGTTTCCATGACGTCCCGCAATTTTATCCCCGATAGAGATTTTGCGTAGCTGAGCCACGTAAACACGAACGATACAGTTTACGCCTGGTGGTAAATCATCGTTGTTGTCTCTAGAGAAAACACGAACACCAATTACTTTTCCGGATTCACCTGATGACACTTTAAGAGATGTGTCTCTCATGTCTCTGGCTTTGTCACCGAAAATAGCGCGTAATAGTTTTTCTTCGGCTGGTGGCTCAGTTTCGCCTTTTGGCGTCACTTTTCCTACTAAAATATCTCCGGCCTTAACAATCGCACCAATGCGAATGATACCAAGTTCGTCTAGATCGCTTAGTGCGTCTTCAGATACATTTGGAACCTCACGGGTTAACTCTTCAGGGCCAAGTTTTGTAGTTCGAACATCAACTTCATAGCGGTGAATATGTATGGATGTGAAGACATCTTCTTTAACAAGGCGATTTGAAATAATAATCGCATCCTCAAAGTTATAGCCTTCCCATGGCATGAAACCAACCAGGATATTTCGTCCTAATGCTAACTCACCATTGTGTGTAGAGGCACCATCAGCGATTAAATCGCCTTTCTTGACCTTCTGACCAAGGGTAACGACTGGATACTGATTTTTACATGTATTCTGATTTGAACGCACATACTTATGCAATTCATACGTTTCCTTTTTACCGCCATTACCTTTAATGATAATGCTGTCTCCAGAAACGTAATCTACCACCCCATCAAGATCAGAGTGAAGCAATCCACCTGAGTCACGGGCAACCACGCGCTCCATACCAGTCCCAACGTAAGGGGCTTCTGGATTAATAAGAGGCACAGCCTGACGTTGCATGTTAGCGCCCATTAAGGCTCTGTTCGCATCATCATGTTGTAAAAATGGAATCAAGCTACATGCCACACCAATTAACTGGCGAGGAGATACACCTACGTATTCAACCTCTTCTGGTGTTACAAATTCAAAGTTTCGCGCATAACGGGCAACGACTGTCGTGCCGAGTAGCTTTCCGTTCCTAGACGGAGTGTCCCATGGGGCAATATAGAATTTTTCTTCCATATCAGCTGTCATATGCACGACCTCTTCAGAAATTTGACCCTTCACAACTTTATGATATGGTGTTTCGATAAATCCATAGTCATTAACGCGACCATAGGTTGAAAGCGGACCAATCAAACCAGCGTTAGGACCCTCTGGCGTTTCAATCGGGCAAATACGTCCGTAGTGAGTCGCGTGAATATCGCGCACTTCAAAGCCTGCGCGCTCTTTCGTTAAACCACCTGGCCCAAGCGCACTCAAACGTCGTTTGTGAACGATTTCAGCAAGTGGGTTAGTCTGATCCATAAACTGCGATAACTGAGAACTACCGAAGAACTCACGCATTACCGCAACTAATGGACGAATGTTAATTAAATGTTGAGGAACTATTTTTTCATTGCCTTTAAGCGCCATTTGCTCACGGATTAAACGCTCTAAACGTGCTAATCCGATTCTAAATTGACGCTGTAACTGCTCACCAACTGTGCGAACACGTCGGTTACCTAAATGGTCGATATCATCAACCATGCCCTCTTTTTTAATTAAGGATATTAAATAGTTAACAATTCCAAGGACATCTTCTCTGCTTAAAACAGTTAAGTCGTCTTTTGTATCTATGTGCTCTAAACGACGATTTACTTTGTAACGACCCACTTTACTTAGGTCGTACTTCGCTTCGTTAAAAAACAAGTTATCTAACAATAATTTTGCGCCATCCAATGTGATAGGCTCGCCAGAATGAAGAATCTTATAGATTTCCAACAAACTGTCTTCTTGTGACAACATTGGAGCTTTAGCTGTAGTCAATGCAAACACGTCGTTATCGATGATAGATTTTGATAAATCTGCCTCAGAATAACCAAGCGCTCCCAAAAGATACGTAACAGGAATACGCTTCATTTTGTTTATATGAGCATAAATAATGTTATTGTGATCGCATTCGATCTCTAACCACGCACCACGGTTGGGGATGATGGTGGCAATATAGCCGCTTTTACTTGTTGCAGTTGCTGTTTTATCACGAAAATACACGCCTGGTGAGCGTACAAATTGGCTAACAACAACCCGTTCGGCGCCATTTACAAGGAAAGTACCGCGATCTGTCATCAACGGAATATCACTCATAAACACTTCTTGCTCTTTTATCTCTCCAGTTTCACGATTTATAAGCCGCACTGGAACTTTAAGAGAGGCAGAATAGGTAACTTCCCGGCGCTTACACTCTTCAAATGATAATTCAGGATCTTCTAAGTAGTACCCTTCTAAAAACTCGAGTTCATACTTACCGCCATACCCAACGATTGGGCTGACATTTTTGAACTCTTCCTTTAATCCATCTTTAATAAAGATTTCATAGGATCGGGTTTGAATCTCTAATAAATTCGGAACGTCTAACGTTTCCTTCGGAGCTTCAGGATTTAAAAATACGCGATTTCTTGGCTTGACTTTAAACAATTTTCCAACCTCTCGTTCTAATGCAAAATACCCGAGGCTGCGATAAGATCGCAGTTCCTCAGGTATTTTAACGTTTGTTTATTTGAACTCAACTGTAGCGCCTTGTTCTTCAAGTTGCTTTTTGATTACTTCAGCTTCTTCCTTAGCAACGCCTCCCTTAATTTCTTTCGGGGCAGCATCAACTAATTCTTTAGCCTCTTTAAGACCTAGGCCTGTGATTTCACGAACCACTTTTAACACCTGGATCTTCTTGTCTCCAGCATTCGCAAGTACAACACTAACTGTTGAGTCTCCTGCGTCAGCATCGTCGGCACCTGCAGCACCAGGTGCAGCAGCCATCGCCATTGGGGCAGCAGCAACAACACCGAATTTGTCCTCAAGTGCTTTCACTAAATGAGACAATTCTAGTACTGTCATGCTTTCCACGCTCTCTACTACCTTTTGAGCAGTTGGAGTTAATTCGATCTTTTCTTTTGTTACGGTTGTTTCTTCTGACATTATTTTCACCTCCTATTTATTCTTTTTGGTCTTTAATCGCACTCAGCACGTAGACCAAGCCACGAAGAGGGCTAGAAAGATTAAGGACAAACTGATCGATAGGAGCACGGAATGATCCGACTACTTTCGCTATCAATTCATCTTTTGACGGTAATTTGGCCAACTCCTGTATGGTGGCCTCGCTGATTGGTGCGCGGCTAAGAATGCCGCCTTTAAGCACTACAGCGTCGTTCTCTTTCATGAACGTCACAATCGCTTTAGAAGCCGTTGCGGCATCATCCTTAATAAAGAACAATGCGGTCGGGCCTTCCGTTGCGTCGCCGGAAAGATCAACTGAAAGGTTCTGAAGGGCAATACGAGTAAATGAATTCTTGTAGACTTTCATTTGAGTATTATGCTCACGCAAGATACTACGTAGAGCGCCAAACTGAGATACTTTTAAACCTCTATAATTAATAAAGATTGTGGCAACACTATCTTCCATTCGATCCTGTAATTCGGAAACGATCTCTTGCTTTTCAGGCAATATGTGGCGTTTTACAGCTGTTTCGCTCATGCTGAAACCTCCCATTTATTTTTCTGAGACTCTACCTTAACACCAGGGCCCATTGTTGGGGCCAATACGATAGATCTCATGTACACACCTTTAGATTTTGAAGGTTTTGCCTTTTCAATAACTTCGTATATTGCAACAAAGTTATCACGCAATTTTTCACTATCAAATGACGCTTTACCAATAACACTGTGAATAATTCCGTTTTTATCATTACGGTATTCTACCTTACCTGCCTTGAAATCGGTAACTGCTTTTACAACATCTGGCGTAACAGTTCCGCTTTTAGGGCTTGGCATCAAACCTCTAGCACCAAGTACTCGGCCCAACTTACCCACTTTGGCCATCATATCTGGAGACGCGATCAAAACGTCAAAATCTAGGAAACCGCCGCTTATTTTTTCAATAAGGTCATCGGAACCCACTTCATTTGCGCCAGCCTTCTCAGCTAACTTTTGATTTTCACCTTCGCAAATTACAACCACGCGAACATCTTTACCAGTTCCATGCGGAAGAATAATGGTGCCGCGCACTAACTGATCAGCATGCCTAGGGTCAATTCCTAAGTTAAAATGAACTTCGATAGTTTCGTCGAACTTTGCGTTAGAGACGCCTTTAACTAATTCAATCGCATCTGTTGGCACATAGTGCTTTTCGTTATCGATCTTTTTCGCTGCTTCAGCGTACTTTTTACCACGAAAACCCATTAGTCTACTACCTCCACGCCCATACTGCGAGCCGAACCAGCCACAGTATTCATGGCAGCCTCAACGTCATATGCATTAAGGTCTTTCAATTTGATTTCAGCAATTTCACGAACTGCAGAACGGGAAATAGTTCTACCTTTTTCCCGACCAGGCATACTAGCACCTTTCTTCAGTTTTGCAAGCTTTTTTATCAGGTCGCTAACTGGCGGTGTTTTTAAAATGAATGTGAACGAGTTGTCTTCGAATACAGTAATTTCAACAGGAATAACCTGCCCCATCTTGTCTTTTGTTCTGTCGTTGTATGCTTTACAAAAATCCATAATAGGCACACCGTGCTGACCCAATGCTGGACCAACTGGTGGTGCTGGAGTGGCTTTTCCACCCTCAATTTGTAATTTAATTAATGTTTTAATTCTTTTCTTAGGAGCCATGTGTCTCGCGCCCTTTCTTCTAAGTGCCTAGTGCTTTTTCTACCTGGTCGAAGTCTAACTCTACTGGAGTTTCGCGACCAAAGATAGAAATTAACGATTTCAACTTACCACGATCCGCATTGATCTCCGAAATAGTACCGGAATATCCGCGGAAAGGACCCGAAATAACTTTGATCATTTCATTTAACTCAAAGTCCACTTCGATTTTCTTAGTCTTGTCGCCAACTTTACGTAGGATTTTATCAATTTCTTTTGGTGAGATTGCTGTTGGGGCCTTTTTGTCTCCGACAATTTTGGCAACACCTGGTATTTGCTTAAGCAGAAACCATGCCTCTTGATCTGGCAACATGCAAACAAAAATATATCCTGGATAGATTTTAGTCGTTCTTTCCATTCGTTTGTTATTTTTGATCTCGACCGTTTCCTCTTCAGGTAGAAGCACCCTGAAAACCTTCCCTTGAACAACATCGTTCATCATCAACAAAATGCGATCACGAACCTTATGTTCTTGCAGAGAATAACACTGAAGTGTGTACCAACGCCGCCCGTCGTTTTCCTCATCATCATCAGAAGACGCATCACTTTCCTCTGATTCATCTGATTCATTTTTAACAGGCTCTTGGTTGTCTATCTCTTCACTGCTTTTTTCGGCAGCTATTTCTATTGCATTCTCAGCAATAGGCTCAGCAACTTGCGCCGCTGTGTCATCACTTGAGTCTGTCACTTCATCAGTGGACTCTTCGTCAACCGAAATCGTTTCCATCAAGGATGATTCGGAAGTGTCTTCAAATTCGTCGATTACACCTTTGTTTTCGTCCACTTATCTAAATTCCTTTCAATGAGATTAATATCTTTGAAAATCCCATATCGTATATTGCTACTAACGTTGTAAAAAATATTAACATTATAATAATGATGAAACTGGCTCGTGTTACGACTGGCATTGCGGGCCAATCCACTTTGCGCAATTCGCATTGGACTCCTGATGCAAATTCCCGAACTCCGGTTTTTGCTTTTTTTCCTTTGCTAATCGCTTTTTGACTCATCTATCATAAACCCTTTCAACTTGCTTAACCTTTAGACCGTAATTCTTTTGGCAGGCCCGGACGGATTCGAACCGACAACACTCGGTTTTGGAAACCGATGCTCTACCGTTGGAGCTACGGACCTAAGGCCACACAAACTATACCGCCATGCCGAGCAGGCAGAAAGAAACAATGACGATATCATAGGGCATTTGGGGTGTCAATAATATTTTTACCCTACCTCACCTCGCAACTAATGTATTGACATATGTGTTTTAGAATGATAGCTTTGTAGCCTCACAATTAGTCCACTAGGTAGCCCCTGGGGGGACCGTTGTGTTGAAACATTTGAATGGAGAGATAACATGTACGCAGTTGTTGAGATTAAATCTAAGCAATACACAGTAGAAGAAGGCCACATTATTGCTGTGGACAAGCTAGAAGGTAAAGAAAAAGAAGCTATTTCGTTTGAATCAGTTTTATTATTAAATGATGGTAAAGCAACCTCGATTGGTCAGCCTCACGTTGCTGGCGCAACGGTTGAAGCCACTATTCTAAGTCAAGAGCGCGACGATAAGATCGTTGTATTCAAATTTAAACGCAAAACTGGTTATAAAAAGACACAAGGTCATCGTCAAGATATAACTGTTATACAAATTGGTAAAATATCAGCAAAAGGCGGCGCTGCAAAACCAGCCGCTAAAGCTGAGGCTAGCACTAAAGCAGAGGCTCCTGAAGCAGAGGCTCCTGAAGCAAAAGCGAAGGACGAGAAAAAGGTTGCTGCTAAAAAGCCAGCCGCCAAAAAACCTGCTGCTAAGAAGGAAACTAAGGAGTAAGAAATGGCACATAAAAAAGGAAAAGGTAGTACTAAAAACGGTCGCGATTCCCAGTCTAAAAGACTTGGCGTAAAGCGCTATGCCGGTGAAGTTGTTTCTGCTGGAAGCATCATCATTCGTCAACGTGGTACTAAATTTCATGCTGGTGAGAACGTGGGCGTTGGTAAAGACTTTACCTTATTCGCAAAATCGGATGGCACTGTGAAATTTGAAAATGTGAATCGTCAGAAAAAACGCGTTGTAATCGTACCGGTTACTGCTTGAAGTTTGTTGATCAAGTAACTATTTCTGTGGAGGGGGGCCACGGCGGGGCTGGTGCTGTCAGCTTTCGCAGAGAGAAGTATGTGCCCAAAGGTGGGCCTGATGGGGGGAAAGGTGGTCGTGGCGGCCACGTTATTTTACTTGCGAGTACATCTGTTCAAACCTTAATGGACTTTCGCATGGCGCGGTTATACAAAGCTAAACCAGGTGGAAAAGGTGGAAAAAAAGATTGTAGTGGATCGAATGGACAGGATACGATTGTCCGGGTACCTTGTGGCACTATTGTTAGCAATGAAGACGGCGAAATTCTTGCCGATTTGGTGCATGATGGTGAAACCTATATTGTTGCAAAAGGTGGACAAGGTGGCCGAGGTAATGGGTCCTTTGCAACGTCTACTAATCGTTCCCCACGAATTAGCCAACCGGGCGAACCCGGCGACATACTAAAAGTTCATTTGGAATTAAAATTATTAGCTTCAATCGGATTAGTGGGTCTGCCAAATGCTGGAAAATCTACTTTACTAAAAGCGCTTACTGCGGCTTCTGTTCGCATCGCTGACTACCCGTTTACAACGCGGTATCCAAACTTAGGTGTATTAAAGTGGGTAGACAAAGAGGCCGTTCTTGCCGATATTCCTGGGCTTATTGAAGGCGCCTCTAAAGGACATGGACTTGGAACAGAGTTTCTTAGGCATATTGATCGCACAAAATTGTTAATTCATGTTGTGGCATTGGATGCCGATGATACACAAACGCCTCTTACCTCTTTTGATGTTGTTGTAAAGGAATTATCGACGGCAGAATACAATTTACTTGAGCGTCCAAGCATGTTGGTACTGAATAAATCTGACCTTGTGGATGAGGCGCACACAGCGGCGGTTGTTTCATTGTTTCAAGAACGCGGATTAACACCAATTGTTATTTCAGCGATGGGGCAACTTGGGCTTGAACCACTGAAGGATGAAATTTATTATTCACTCTCTCGTCTTGAGGATGCAAAACCGTTATAATAAGGCTATGATTGAATTAATTAAGAGCCATCCGGGGCCCATTATTGTAAAAATGGGAACACGGATTTTAACGAATGAATCTGGTGCTTTGGATGAATCGCAAATCAAGTCGATTGCCAAGCAAATTGCCGATATACGACGTACCTATAATAAAAAAGTGATCCTTGTTAGTTCAGGTTCAATTGCGTGTGGAATGGAATCTGGAAAATATGAGCTTCGGGATATTCCTGATAAGCAGGCTGTGGCATCAGTCGGGCAGGTTCTTTTAATGACACGTTACCATGATGCATTTAAATCGGAGGCGCTTACCATCGGACAAGTATTAATTACCCGTTATAGCTTCCGTAATGAGATGCGCCAGAATCACGCAATCGATACGATTAACCGCCTTCTTCAACTGGGTGTTGTGCCTATTATAAACGAAAACGATACGGTTTCGATTGAGGAAATACAGTTTGGCGATAACGATAGTTTGGCTGCACTTGTGGCCACTTTAATTGATGCCTCTGCGCTAATTTTGATGACCGATACGCACGGGGTTTATACAGCAAATCCAACACTCGACTCTAACGCAAAATTGCTATCTGAATTGGTTGGTATTGATGATTCTATTTTTGATTATGTGAATGATGTTGAAAACACAAAGAGTCGTGGTGGCATGAAATCAAAACTTTTGGCCGCGAAATCTGCTACTGATAAAGGTGTTCCAACCATTATTTGTCATGGACGGGAGCCTGACCTGTTGATGAAACTATTTAGCGGTTCAAAACTGGGGACTCACATTAGCCCTCTACCTGAAGCCATGCGATCTAACGTTACCATCGAATCTCAATGTCGCGCGGCCCATAGCGTGAGGGATGCGTATGGTTTGGCGTCTACCTCAGTGAAGAATAATGCCCTGGACTTGATGGCTAGTGCTATTGAACGCAATGCGGATAAGATTATACAAGAGAATAAAAAAGACTTAGCTTTGGGTGAAAAACATGGTTTATCCAAAACCCTGTTAGATCGGCTTACATTAAATGACTCCCGTTTAAAAGGTATGGCCGATAGCCTGCGCATGATTCGTAAATTGGATGACCCGATAGGCGAAGTTTTGGATCAATGGACCTTAGAAAATAAATTAGTTATTACCAAACAGCGCACCCCGTTTGGCGTAATTGGCATCATCTATGAGGCGCGGCCAAATGTGACCGCAGATGCCATCGGTTTAGCGCTAAAATCGGGAAATTCAGTTGTGTTACGCGGTAGTAAGTCCGCTCGCTATTCGAACAAAGTGATTTCAGAATTGTTACGAAACGCCGCTGTAGAGGCGGGATTACCAGGTGAGGGCATTCAACTTCTAGAAGATGTGACACATGAAGGCGTGACTGTATTCGCTCAAACAACTAAATATTTAGACCTTGTGATTCCACGAGGTGGCGACAGCCTTATCAAACGCGTGGTAGACACAGCTAAAGTGCCGTCTATCGAAACGGGTGTTGGTAACTGTCATGTCTACGTCGATAAAGACGCGAACTTGGATATGGCGGAACCTATTATTATCAATGCCAAAGTGCAGCGCCCAAGCGTGTGTAACTCTGCTGAAAGCGTGTTGATTCATGCGGATGTGGCTGACGTGTTTGTACCTCGAATTGTGTCTGTTTTACAAGAAAAAGGCGTTGAAGTACGCGGTTGCGAACGAACGGTTTCGCTTGCATCCGGTGTAGTCGCAGCCACAGAGGCGGACTGGGGCAAGGAGTACTTGGATTTGATTATCGCGGTAAAAGTGGTGGAGTCCTTGGACGAGGCCATTTCTCATATTGGTCGCTATGGTAGCATGCATTCAGAAGCGATTATTACTGATAATTCTGTGGCTGCAAAACGCTTTGAACGGGAAATTGATGCAGCCGCTGTATTGCACAATTGTTCGACGCGATTTACGGATGGTGGTGAATTTGGGTTTGGTGCAGAAATGGGAATATCGACTCAAAAGATGCATGCACGTGGACCGATGGGGTTGAAGGAAATGACATCGTATAAGTATGTTGTCGAAGGCTCTGGCCAAATCAGAGGATAGAAATATGGGGGCATGCCGCGTTAGAATAAAACTTCCGGTACTCGATGTATCAGATATACACCTCCGTTCCTCTTTTTTATCCTGCCTTGCCTGACACCATATTTCTATCCTCTGACTGTTTATTTTTTATTCCGTTCCCGAGAAAAATATGCCGCGTTAGAATAAAATCTCAGGAGAATGATTAGAGTAGCGTCATTAAGGCGGTACGAAGTTCTGGCAGTAGATGCTCGTGCTTCGCCAATTTACATAGTTCCAATTTAAATGTACTCCTCTGTGCTTCTGTGCCCGCTTCTAATAACAATTGAATTGATTTTATAAACTGCGGTAGTCTATCTATTCCTAAAAGAGAGGCGTGATTCGGGTGTTGCTGAAGATAGCGATTTAAATGAGGTAGATTGTAAATGCTTATGCGCAAGATATCTTGTATATGAGTCTCGTTTAACGGAAGAAACATCACCTCACGAACATCACCACTTCTAGGTGTTAAAATATAGGTTTTCGAATTTGATAGTAGGCAGAACACATCTGCTTTTATTCGGGTTTTTTCGCCACAATATAAGGTGTGTAATGTCACCAGTTAAGTCAAGCCAATATAAGAGAGTGTTGACGTGCTAGTTTGTCCTCCTTTCGTTGGTGGTTTTTCATGAATTGTTCAGGTGTGTTGTAGCGTAATGATTGGTGTGGGAAATCGGTATTGTATTGAGTCACCCACTTAGCAAATGCTTGCTCAAACTCAAATGGGGACTGCCAATCATAAGGCCAGACGATGTCTTCTTTGAGGGTTCGCATGACGCGTTCAGTATCGGCGTTGCCTTTTGGGTTGTTCCAGGTGGTGAAGATTTGTTTAATCTTCATTCCAGCACAAGCTTTCATGAACCCTTGAGAGGTAGGCTGGCACCCGTTATCCGTGACGAGTTTCAGGTCATGTTGTGCGTGTAGAATGCCGTTGGGAAAGCGGGCATTAATCGCCATGTTAAGCGCGGCTAACCAATGGTCTGTTTTGGACTGAAATGCCACTGAATGGCCAATAATTTCCTTGGTATACCAATCCAACACCACATGGATATAAACCCATCCAAATGACCCAATTTTCACTTTGGTCATATCCGTTCCCCAAATCTGATTGGGTTGTATCCGCCCGTGGCTTTGGCTTAATGGGCACACGCTTGGCTAATAAACGGCTTTGCTTGGTGATAATCAGTCGGTTTTCTTTCATGATACGGTAAATCCGATTTTTCCCCACCACAATACCGTCTCTGTAGCGCAAATAGGCCCACACGCGCCGATATCCCCACAATGGATGCTCACTTTTGATGCTGGCAATCTGTACTAACA
>JAQBTH010000056.1 GCA_027623425.1 bacterium
CGTGTTGTGATCGAAATAGTATTATATATTATGATTTATTTTACATATGTATATTATTTTATACATAAAAATATGGGTTGATTTTGAGGATATAAGAAAGGGTGGTAGTTATGAAGTTGATTAAATTTTTAGATGGCATTTCAGGTGAGTTAGATTGGTCTATTTTGCGGGTGTTTGTAAATGGTCGCGATACAGTGACCGGTAGACAGATGAGTTATGTCTTGGGTGTTAACCATGCCACGTGTATTCGTCATATGACGCGGTTGTATGAATCCGGCATTTTGAACCGCCAAACAGTGGGGAAAGCCTATTTGTATAGTTTGTCTTCTTCAGAAATTGTTAGCACTCTGTTTGTGCCGTTGATTCAAAAGGAGTTTCGCTTGCTAGAGGATCTTTTGGATGATATTTTGGCTGATTTTGGTGACTTTTGCCATGGAATTGTTGTTTTTGGTGACTATTCATGGAAAAATGTATCAGATAACAGCATTTTGGAATTATTATTTTTATCCAAATCCAATTCAGATTTTGTGAGGCCGCTATCCAAATGGGCTGATGTTACTCAGGATAGATTTGGGATTGCTATAAAAACGGCGATTCTTATGCCATCTGAGCTATTTTCGGGTAAAAAGCAGCTTGTTTGGGACGAAATTAAGGAAAAAGGGCGATGGATCAAAGGAAACCCATCTTTGATTAGTCAAAAGGCAAATCGTATTAAGTCACAATTGGGCCATTTTAGTCATGAAATGCAAACTAGTCTACTTGATCAATTAACGGAAGAGATAGTATAATCTTTTCTATGCCCGTAAATTTTAATCCTCAACGAGATCCTAGACGGAGTTTCATTGGTGGTTCTCATTTGAGAGATCACATCATGAATACGAATGCTGCTATGTCTAGTGCGCGTTCTAATCAGGGGGTAAATTCTGTTTCCCGTCCTGATGGCGATGAGTTTGTGGCGGTGCGTAATTCACACCCGATTGTTCCACCTCTTCAGCCTGATTTTATTCCACCGGTGGGTCATCCTTCTACGGCAACATTTGACACCGGGTTGCATCGTGCTGTGCAGTCTGAACTAGAATTTCGCCCAGATGCTCCTCCTGTGAGGGCTTTGCCAGGCGAATGGACTGTTCGACATATTTCGTGAGGCCGCATTTTTTAGCGCGTTCGTTCTGTATTGTTCTTGTATGCCTTTTGTCTTGCAAGGGTGATGAATCTAGCCTCAATAAGCAACCAGCCTCATTGCCAAAATTTGATGATCTTGCGGTGGTGTCTGTAAGTATTAGCCCGTATATTGATGTTGTGTCTCGTGCGGCCATGAGTCGTCCGTATCCAATTTATAATAAAGAGGAATTTTTACCTGAAATACAGCCTCGTCAGCCATATGTGACGGGCTCTTTGCCGATGGGTGGCAATCTTTTGTACTTGTCACATTATATAGATGGGTTAATGAATGTGTTTAATGACGTGCTTCCGGGCAATGTGATTGCTCCTGAGGTGGTTAGGGAAGATCCTGTTGTGCGTCAGTTGCCTTCTCTTAGTTGGATACCCAATGAGCTTGATCTGATACCTTATAAAATGTATCGTCTTGAAGATTCTGTGTATGCGGGTATGTTGCGGCGCTCCATAAGGGTGGATGCGTTGGCTAGGGCGCATTTTCGCTTTTTTGCTGTACTAGTTGATCGTGATTTGTCCCGCTACCGCATTGGCGTGGAGCTGTTGGTTGAGATGTGGCCCGATACAGGAAAGCCTGTGTTGTGGCATTGGCTTAATGTGAGTGATGTAAAGGATATTCCTGGCGAGTTTCCCCGTCCTGTGTCTTTCGAGGATGGTGTTGTTGGCGATGCGGCGCAGCAAGCCTTAGACCGGGTTGTTGCAGAAATTAAAGGTTTAAAGCGCTAGTTTATTTTTGTCATTAGTCTTACTTGCATATAGTAGGGCTGTGGAGAATTGATTTTCCTTTTGTCAGCCTGTTTTATTGCCTTATGGACAACTCTGGCGCGTTTTGTCGTGTTGTTTTGATTTGGGTGTTTCTATTTATTAGGCTCTGATGGTTGGGTGATGAATCTGGCATTTTTAACGATCCTATTTCTTTCCTTTTTCATTTCCGTTCTTATGATTGTGCTTAATGCTATTCCATCTATATTCTGTGCCTGTAATCGTAACTCATTTCGTTCTAATTATAACCTTTAAAGTTATATTTGTTATTTATAAGTTATGAATATGGCGTTAATTAATTATCTTTGTTACTGTGTTCTTTTTCCGTTTGGTGTTACGACGAATCTTATTTTTCTATGGCCAATCTATGAGCGTCTTGTTACACTTTGTTGGTGTTGAATTTTAATTTGATTGGAGGCGTTTGATGTGGCACGAGAAACAATGGACCAATTTATTTCTGGCGTTATGGTAGGGGTTTTGGTTGTGTTCGTGGGCGTTGTAATTTATGTCGTCTTTACCAATATTCAGCGCGTGGAATTGCGTTTGGCTAAACCCATTCTGATGGATTCAAGTTCTTATGAATCATTAGGTGCTGTCACTCAGAAAACTGATAAAGTGCGTAAAGATAACTTAGAGCGTTCTAAGGCAATCCTTATGCGATCCCATCCACGTTCGAATTAACAGGGTTTGTTTGAATCGATTGAGGATCTATTCCTTTAACTTCGTTTAGCAAGGAAATGGCTAGCATTTGTTGGTAATCCATTCCATTTCCAACATCAGGTGTCATATTGTTTTGATCAGCACCTTTTATTCCTGCTTCACCTTTTATGTGGTGTGATTGACTGTGCGACGTATTTAGCGATGGCCCTTCTAGCATACTCAAATCCCCCTTTTCTTATTCCCTACTTTTCACTTTACCCTGTTTATAATTGTTTTAAACATGCTTTTATTGAGTTTGTCTTATTGTGTCTTGTTGCGGCTTACTGTACACTTTTCCCATGAGTAACGTGCTTGAACAAGATATTTTAGATGCCTTAAATACAGTGGTTGACCCTAATACAGGTAAGACTGTGGTAGAACTGGATTATGTTAAGCGAGTTGGGGTTGATGATAAACGACGCGTCGAGTGCGAATTGGAAATTCCAGGTACGGCGGCCTCTATGCGATCCCAATATAAAATGCTGCTTGAGCAAGCAATTGGTGAGGTTGAGTGGATTGAGTCCGTAGAAGTGTTTGTGAGTATTCAACGGGATGCCACGATGCATAAAAACTTAGGTGGCTTATCCAAGGTTGGGGCCATTATCGCGGTTTCTAGCTGTAAGGGTGGGGTTGGAAAATCCTCTGTTGCGGTTAATTTGGCGTTTGCTTTGCAGCAGTCTGGAGCTCGAGTGGGCCTTTTCGATGCAGATGTGTACGGGCCAAGTTTACCTACCATGGTTCATGTTGAGGATGCGCCTGTTATACGCGGTGATATGGTTCAGCCGTTGATGTTTGAAGGCGTGCGGATGATGAGCTTTGGTTTTGTGCCTAATGAAAATGGCGTTGGTGGGGCTGCCGTAATGCGTGGCGCGATGGTGACTCAGGTGATTAGCCAATTGTTAACAGGTACAAATTGGGGTGCTATTGATTATTTGGTGCTTGATATGCCGCCTGGAACGGGTGACATCCAGTTGACATTAGGCCAGCTTTTGCCCATTTCGGCAGCAATTATTGTAACGACGCCACAAGAGTTGAGTTTTGTGGATGTTGAAAAAGGCATTGAGATGTTTGATAAGCTGAAGGTTCCTACGATTAGTGTTGTAGAGAATATGGCCTATTTCGTGTGTGATGGCTGCGATAAGAAACATTATATTTTTGGTGGTAGTGCTGATCGGAAAGATGGCCGAAGTGCTGTGACTCGTAAATTGGTTGAGCAGTTTGGCTTTGATTTGACCTACGAGCTGCCGATTTTGCCTGCCTTAGCTAACGCTGGGGATTCAGGTGTGCCTTTAGTGGTGCGAGAGCCTAAGGGGAGTGTGGCAGACCTGTTTAGAACGATGGCTGCTGACACTGTGAAGGTAGTTAATATTTTGCGGGACCAAGAGGTTGCATTGCCTGTTTTGCAACAAGATGGGGAGGATGTGATTCTGAAAACAGATGGTGTTGAAACATTGCGCTTAAAAAGCAAGGACCTTCGCTTACAGTGTAGGTGCGCGAACTGTGTGGATGAATTTACTGGTAAAACACTAGTGAAAGCAGGTGGCGTTTCCGACGACGTACGCATTATGGAAAGCCGTCCTGTTGGGCGGTATGCGATTCACGTGGGCTGGTCAGATGGGCATATTAGCTTATTTCCCATTGGCAAATTGAGCATCAAAAGTTAGTTTTTGTAATACATTTAGCGCTGCAGTTGTCTCGACTGGGAAATGTGACGCATTGAGATAGTAGATTATGTAATCCTATTTCAGGTTCATGTTTCGCAGTGTGTCTATAGATGTCATCGTAGGACGCGGCTTCAAAAATTCCATCACAGGTTATTACAAGTCGGGTATATCGATCTTCTATATTTTCTAGACGATATATATCTGGCACTCCTGATATCAGTTGTGTGTGTGGGCCTTCTGAGCTTGCGTATTTTGCATCTGCGCTTGGGTTTTTATCGCCTAAACTACGGGTCATATTCAACCCACCTCTTACTTTAACGCTTTTTGTGTACACTTCTTCGTAATACACGCGCGACCCTTTTATTTCTCCTGCATGCGCTATGCGATCGCGCTCTTTTGGCTTTAAGGCTGATGCTTGAGTTGGTTTAGCGGTGTGGTCGATTGTAAACCCTTCGATTCCTTCTGTGCCTGTCGTTTCGGTGTTCAGTACTCCTAATACGCGTGAATCACCCACATTAGCAATGATGCAATCGGTTTTTCCAGCGGCATTTTCTACCATTAGAGTAATGGCTGCTGTGCATCCACCTCTTAGTGACTCAGGTTTTGTGCATAAGTAATTATTGACATCAATTACCGCTCTAAACAAGGCTTCTTCTAGGCTAATTTCAGCACGTGTCGTTAATATGTGGTGCAATTCGATGGGTAAACGTTCAGCTGCTCTTTGTGAGTTTAGCGTGCCAGGTGAAAACTCTTGACTTGGGTTTTTCGGTTGACCGTGGCCGTCAAATACGGCGCTGATTTGTAGTTTTGGGTAGCCGAGTATGTCGTTTAGTGTGGTGACAAGAATGGTGTCTTCCATAGCGGCTCGGTATGTGGAGTTTTGGTATTCGCCTATGGCAGTTGGTTTATTTGTTTCCCTGGAGTCAATGTATTTTGTTGTGATTTCACTTAATTTACCTGGTTTGAACTCTCTAGGTGTGGGGGTTTCTTTTTCTGTTACTCGGGCATTAAAGGCGATGGCGCTTCGTGTACATGCCAATGAGGGTGATCTGAAATTTTTAAATATCCTGGGTTGTTCTGGTGCTTGGATGTGACTTGCTAATTCTTGTCTGGCGGAAGCTATTTCTTCTGCTTCATCAGAGTGAGCAGGGATTTCTTCCTGGCTCAATGGTTCGGTATCGACTTCTTCTGGCTGTGATAAAGCCACATCAAGAGTCCCAATTTGGAGTGCTTCTGGATGGCTGAAACGAGACTGATCTAGTCTTTGCAGTGTTGGTTTTTAGGATTTATTCCGTCTTGGCTTTCATGCTCTTGTTGATCCTTACGTTTGGTTCTGATGTGCGATTGTGTTGCGATTCGTTTATAATTCATTGCCATTAGTTTAGCAAAATTTTTACGAAATTATCATAACTTTTGAGGACAATAGGCTAGTAATGCACAGTCTTCGCATTTTGGTTTGCGAGCAGGGCAGGTGTTTCGCCCATGTAGTATTAATGTGGAAGATAGGTCATTCCACCAGATATCGTCCCATATGCGCATTAAATCATGTTCTATTTTTACGGGGTCGGTATTTGTGGTTAGCCCAAGTCGTGTGGTAAGTCGTCTGACATGCGTATCGACTGTAATTCCTGGTATACCAAACGCTTGGCCGAGCACGACATTTGCTGTTTTTCGCCCTACACCTGGTAATTCTACTAGTTTATCCAATGCGTTAGGAACCTCACTATTGTAATTGTTTTGAAGGATTTCAGCTGTTTTTTGGATGTTTTTTGCTTTATTATTAAAAAAATTGATGGATTTGATGGCATCTCGTATATCATTAATATGCGCATCCGCAAGTGCTTGTGGAGTGGGGAACTGATCAAATAATCCGGGTGTTACCATATTTACCCGTTCGTCGGTGCATTGTGCTGATAGTATCACGGCGATCAGTAATTCAAATGGGTTTCTATGGGTTAGAAATGTGCCTACATTTGGATAAATCTCTTGTAGAATCTCATGGATGATTTTGGAGCGGGTTCGTTTTTTATCTTTTGATTCACGCATTTAATTTTGAAAGGTCGAGTGTTATTCCTACTGGGCAATGATCTGATCCTGTTATGTCGGCTAGGATATAGGCATCGCTCACCGCAGGCAGTAGTCCGGGAGTCACAAATACATAATCGATCCTCCATCCAATGTTTCTCTCACGGGCGCGTGTGCGGTACGACCACCATGAATAATTATCAGGCTCTGGGTTTAGATGGCGAAACGTGTCGACGTATCCTTGTTCTACGATCAAATCCATCCACTCGCGTTCAATCGGTAGAAATCCGCTGGTCGTTTCGTTTTCTTTTGGTCTGGCAAGATCGATTTCCTGGTGCGCTGTATTGTAATCCCCTGTAATGATAAGTTCTTTTCCCTGTGCGCGAAGATCGTTACAAAAATTAAAAAATTCACGGTAAAACTCTAATTTATACATAAGGCGATCATCGTTCATCTGTCCATTTGGGAAGTATACTGAAAATACGATGAAGTGATCATATTCGGCCATGGTGACGCGACCTTCACTATCGAATTTATCGATGCCGAACCCTTTTAGTACGTTAGATGGTTTGGGCTTACTTAGAATGGCGGTGCCGGAATAGCCTTTTTTTTCAGCACTGTGCCAAACGGTTTGGTAGCCTTTTGGGTTTAGTATGTGGTCTTCAATATCTGCAATGTGAGCTTTGCTTTCTTGTAGGCATAATATATCCGGATTGATTTCACTTAAAAAATCAAAAAAGCCCTTTTTTACACAAGCCCGAATTCCATTTACATTCCATGAGATGACGTTCATATTCTTATCCTTTTTGCTGGGCTTGAATGGCAAGCAAACTAAATATCGCGAATGGAAATAGGAGAAACATGACTATAAATAAATTAAAAGGGGCAGTTTGATCGAACAACAGTCCTGGGTTTTTATTTAAAATCCCTTTAAGTAATGCTAAGGAATCATTGTGGGTAGGTGGTTTAATATAGCACCTGCTTTTCGCGCCTGTGCTTGGAAACGCTTGGTATGTATTCTGGTGCGCAATTCGTCTGTATAGCATATTGCTATTGTACGGCGAATTCGATTAGATTAAAAGTCTATGCATTATCGCTAATGGGTGCTGATTTTTGAATGTCTGCTCCCATTAGCATAATATAAAACATGCCTAATCCGGGGGCTAGGGTAAACATAAATGCAGCGCCGAATATCACATTCATCATTGCCCAAATGTTGGCTCTAGGCTTATGACCAGTGGGTGTTCCAACGGGATTGCGTAATAAATCGGCAAATAACTGATCCATATTTGCGGCGTCTCTTTGTTCTAGTTTGTTCTTTTCGGAAGCAGGATCCGTTTCTTCTTCAGATTCATCCCTGCCAACGCGGCCTAGTAGGTTTTCAACGCCATCTCGTAAGTTTTCATTTCCTTCTGCACCGCTTACTTGATATAGAAACTCACTTAAACTTGGCGGGGTGTCAATTTCCCCATCTGCATATTGGCGTGAGGTTTCCATGAAATCGGTAAATGGTTGTAACGCTGCTTTTGCCTCTGCAGGTAGCGAGCTTGCCGCTTTTATCAGTGCGCTTAAATTGGTTTTGAATTCCTTTGCGTCTTGTTCTGCGTCTTTTTTTGCTTGCTTTACGTTTAATGTCGCGCTAGGATCTAGTGTTGTAGACTGAAGCAATTTTTCGGTTAGTTTTAATGCGGTTTGACGGTCCTTATCGCTAACGTCTGCATTACTTAGTTTTTGTTCTAATTGAAGAAGAACTGCAGATTTTTGTGTGATAGGGGGGTGACCAGGTGGTAGGGGCGCACCAATATGTGCAGGAGGAGCTGTGCCTTTTTGGTCTTGAATCGTAGGCTGCATTGCTTTTGCAGGGGGGGATGCCTTGCCTGTTTGTAGATTGGTTCCGTTTTGCGGTGCTGACGGTGCACCACTTGATATAGGTCTGCCCATAACTATCCTCCAGATTCAAAATCGTTGTTAGACTAGTTATGCCCAATTTGTGCGTGACTAAAACATTATGCGTGGTTACTTAATGTATTTGTATAAAACTCCTAGAAGTTCTTCATAGGCATCATCGCGTTTTTCGGAGTTTGTTGCGGTTAGGCCTCGCATTACATTTTCTTCTAGGTAATTTTGAATGAACTGCTTGCCTGCTATTCGTAATGCTTCCTGAGTTGCGGATATTTGCATTAAAATGTCTTCGCAATCGCGTCCTTCTTCTACCATTCCGATGAGGCCACGTACGCGACCCTCGACTCTCTTTAACTTGTTTAGTGCTTGGTCTCTTTTTGTTGTATTCATTGTTAATGTCGGCATTTATGTTGCTCCTTATTATAGGGTACCCCCTATCCCTTATAGTACACCTTTAAATTGGGAATGCAACTGGTTCTGACGTTGGTGTGAAATAGATTTATTTCTATTCAGAATTGGAAATAAATCTATTTCTTTTAATTGCTATATTTGGATGTGTTCGAGCTTGAACGTAATGAATCTATTACATAGACTCTGCGGCGATAAGGTCTTCTTTGAAGTTTTGTAGGAATGAATCTGCCATTTCGTTATACACTTCTCGTTCTTCAGAATTGACTCCAAACCCGCCAATTGTAACGCCGCTTTCTATTTCGAAGAATTCAGATTGACTTGCGCCTTCAAGAACAACTTCGCCATCCTTGTTGATTATCTCAAATGTTCCGCGAAGACTACGGCTTACTTCTGTTGCCATGAATGCAGTTGATTTCTTCTCGCGGAATTCATATTTAATGGCGAGTACAGCATCTACATTTAAAGCTTTGCAAAGTGAGATTGCTTTTTCTGGTGTGATATCACCAATTTCGCTATATGGAGCCGGAATAAAATATCTATTCTTTGCGTCTTCTTTAAGCGCCTTGTAGGAGGCATTTGAGACGGTTGTTTTTCGGCTTTGAATTGTAAATGGTGCGTTTTCATCTAGGATTTTCATGGCACGACCATTAAACGTGTTGTAGAAGGTTGCTTCACCTTCAGTTGGATCTGGGTATTTTCCTGCCCATTTTCCCATTTCAGTCAAAGAACCAGTGATGGAATTTGTACCTGCTCCTTGCCCTCTACGATCAAACTTTACGCTTACAACAGCGGTTGTTTGAACAGCTGATAACAATTCGGAATTTACTTTTGCACCGGTGGCACAGGCAGTTAGAAACAGTGTGGTTGCGATAAGGGTGTAGCTGACATATTGTTTTAGACTATTCATAGTATACTTACCTCGATAATTTTATTTTTGTAATATATTACCTGGTATTGTTTTAATTTTCCAATTCTACTTCATTGCCAATTGTGATCGCGCCTTAGCAATTCCACCTTTGTAAATCGGGTGTCTTTAACTTCAAGTAAAAATAGTTCGGTTGTGAAATAGTAAGTGAGGCGATTGTCAGAGCTTTCGACGACTGCACATTCATAGCTTTCGCCATTTCTGACTAATGTTTCAATGCGATTTACGATTAGAGTTTGGCGTGGGTTTCCTTCACCTACACCGAATCGCCCTGTTAATCCGCTTCCTACTGCAAACGGTTTTGGTATAAATGCTTCAGATGACGTATTTCCGGTGCTCAGTACTTCGAAAAAACCAGATGCGGTTTCAGTTAGATAAATTATGTCTTCTACTATTGGGTTTTGGCTGCTCACATCCGTACTGGTCCAAGTGAGCTTAATTAAATTGGTTTCATCATAGTGTGTGACGTTTGTGCTTACAGTGAGAGTCATGATGCCAAAAAAGTCATCATCATTTAGTTCGATCGCGTAACTTATGTTATTGCCATTCGTAAATGTGATATTGTCGATTGAGCCGGTTTTGCCCTCATTGTCTGAATTCAATTCAGCGCAAGCCGTTAAGCCTATTGTTCCAATAAGAAAAATTGTTATTAGTTTTAATTTCATAATTTGTGCCTAAAAGTTGAATGCAGCGCCTATTTGGTAGGTGGTGCTACTTAGGTTGAATGATTCGCTTTCATTTGTGGTTTCAAGTGCCTTGTATTTCACTGTATTGTTGATGCTTTGCCACATTACATTGGTATATATTGTTAGGAATGGAAATATACTGTAATCCAATCCTGCTTGAATAAAAGGTGCATCATTAATGCGTTCGCTGTAGCTGCTGATATTTTGTTTGCCACCAACAGATCCGCTTGTGGACTCAATCTCATCGATTTTACTGCTATTTGATTCATGAATTTGAAAGGTGTAACCAACTGCAATTGATGGAGTTAGTAGGGGTAGTGGAATGGGAATATAATACTTTATATACACGGGAATGCTTGTTAGCGAACCTTCAGTGAGTACCACGCTGGCATCGGAATCACTAATCTCGCCTTTATTTTTAAGCTGGTGATTGAAGACGCCAATTCCAAGGTTTAGTAAACCGGCATCATATTCAAAGCTGCCGCCAGTGCCGCCAGCGATATGTTCAGTTGCGTAGAATTGAAATCCTGGGGCTATTCTGAATAGTAACGCATGGGCCGTGATTGATGAGAAACCGATAAGACAACATGTAACGCCTAATGTTATTAGTTTTTTCATAGTGGGCAACTTTACCACAGCGGTGAATAACGGGCAAGTCAAATATTTGATGGAATTTATGGAGCCGGCGAGAGGAATTGAACCCCCGACCTACTGATTACAAGTCAGTTGCTCTACCAACTGAGCTACACCGGCTCATTAAAACTGTGAAGTCAATTTTGAAGCCTATGCTAAAATTTGTCAATGCATTCCTGCTAATTACTTTAGGTGTTTTATGGAATAAATAGTGGTTTTTAGTTAACTTCATAATACACTTGTCTTTATGGGAAGATACGCTATAATTGTGTGATCCAGTAGGATTCCTGTGCCGCGATAGCTCAGTCGGTAGAGC
>JAQBTH010000057.1 GCA_027623425.1 bacterium
ATGAATGACATCTTCTGAACTCATAATTAATCGAACAGGGGTGTTTTCTGGAACAACCAATTCTCCAATCGTTTGTTTCCCATTTGGGTATTGAAACTGCCAAAGCCACTTTTTACCGACGACATGAACTTCTATTGCCTCTCCTGGAGGCGTTTTCATTTTAATAAAGTCCGTATATCCCCAGTAAAATATAAATAAAACAATAATAGTTGGTATAACTGTCCAAATCACTTCTATCGTATTGTTATGAGTGATGTGTTTTTCTGCTTTAGTATTTGTGTCAGTTGCTTTATATTTCCTAACAAAGCGAAACAATACATAAATTATGCCCACAAAAAGTATGAGCGATAAATAGAATATAAATGCGAACAAGGCATCTACACTATTTGTGGCAGCAGAAATCCCTTCAGGTAGAAATAGTGAGCCGGATCCGATTAGAGTTTGTGTTGTGTTTTCCATAGTTTCTTACCTCTGTGAGACTTTATCATAACGTTTTAATTTCAAAAAGAAAAGCAATAAAAGCACTATGGTAATACCACCTGATAATTTCATCAAGTTAACAGAATGCAGTGCATAGGATCGTGATTCTGGATCATAGCTATAACAAAACAATAACGTCTGATGCAGAGTCGAAATAAATCTCCGTTTGCTGGCTTCTAATATAGCCAGTTTAAACGTTAGATCCGTGTATTGAATGCCATATAAGTAGCGCGACACCTGCCCTTCAGGTGTCAGCACTATTAAGGCTGCAGAATGTGCAAATTCCCCAGAATCAGGTAGGAATCGATAATTAAATCCCACGCCAGATGTGAGAGCTTTGATTGAATCTTCAGATCCCAAATGAAATTGCCAAAACGCTCTTGTTTCTTCCGTTAATTGATCCGTATATTTTGATTCATATCCATTTAATGCGGACATTTTATCATTTGGGTCGATTGATAATGTGATTATTTTAAAATCTTTACCTAATTTTAAGCTACTTTCTTTAACTGCATTTACAAGCCCATCTAATACTAAACTACACAGCATTGGACAATCGTAATACACAAAATTTAAGATCACAGGAGTCTTACCATCAAAGTATTCGCTCATTGGAACGCGTTTACCTTCGCTAGTAATAATCTGAGTTGAAAGGTCTAGCTGTGCTTTTATATTTTCGCTAACACCCACTGAAATAAGATCAGACGGAAGACTTTCTGCACCATAAACTGGAACAAAAAGCAGACTAAATAGTGTTATGACTAGGAATAGCTTAACGTTTTTTATAATCACGAATAGTAATGTTTATCGCCGAATCAATAGGCACTTTTACTTTTGTCTTTGAGTCATTTGCCCATCCAAAGGAACTTAGCTCCTTGTGTGCTTTTTCTCGAATTTCTTTTAATTCTAGTGCAACACCTTGTGTGTCTTTATCATTTAACTCGTTAGTAGTAGAACTTTTAAAATAGTACGTACTAATAACAAAAATTAAGAAGACAAGCCCAGCCATTAATAACATCCCAACTAATGCGGGTATAAAGTTTATGTCTGATTTTTCGTGTGTAACAGTTCCTGCCATTTTGATGATCCTCTCTATGCGTTGTCTAAGTTAATAGATTCACCAATATACGGGTCTTTAGATGGTATCAGCGAATATTTTCCAGCCTGTATAAAAAAGACCCCAAAATATAGGCATCCAATGAACAACACCGCACTAATATCCCACACAGATATATGAAATGTTTTTGAAACAGTCGGCATTATGACGTAGTAAACATCTAATAAACATAGCACTAATATCGTAGCCGCAAATATTCCATTGGTTAATAAATTCCGTTTAACATGTCGAGACATAAATGCAAAGAGCGGGGCCACAAAATGACCTATCACAAGAATAAAAGCGACAACCCCCCATCCATTGGCTAGGCGAGGCATATACCACATGGTTTCTTCTGGTATATTTGCATACCATATAAGAAAATATTGGCTAAAAGCAATATAAGCCCAAAATATGATGAATCCATAGGCTAATTTTCCTAAATCATGGTAGTGCTCTATTGTCACAATTTCTTTCAAAAAGCCAAGTTTGCGAAATAATAAATACATTAAAATCGTAACGCATAGTAACGCCAATGTTGAGTTCGCAAATACATAAATTCCGAATATGGTTGAAAACCAATGTGGCTCTAAGGACATGATCCAGTCAAATGACGCAAATGTATACGAAAGAGCGAATAACAGAATCGCAATAGCGCTCCTCTTTTGCATTTTATCTGTGTTCATTTCACCACCTAGATAATCCTGTTGAACTGAATTTCTAAAAAAGAAGCGAGCGGATACAATCCAGATCGCAAAATACACAACAGACCGGGCAATAAAAAATGGTTTATTTAGGTACGGTGCCTTTAATTGTAGTAGATGATCATGTGCTGCATGTGGGTCTAACCAGTGATACAAATGATTCATGCCTAGCAGGATTGGGATAAATAGAATTGCCATTAACATAATGTTGTTCATAAAATGTTCCGGTACTCGACGGACCAATACGCCCCATCCACCTCGGGTAAGGTGCTGAATGATTACAAAGAATAATCCAGATAGTGAGATACCAAGAAAGAAAATAAACGCAACTAGATAGCTAGCATATGCATGGTGAGCGTCTGTTTTTAACCCAAACAATGTAATAATTCCAAAAAAGGCAGAAAGTCCAAACAATAGTTTAGGAACTCGTGTTGTCAAATATCCAGTTAATTTATGTTCTGTTTCCATTTATAGTCTCCCTATCGTGTTAACTGGCGTTTTTCAGCCGTAGATAATTCGGAATACTGGGCATTATGCATTTTTTGAAGAGCGCGAACATAGGTAACAATTGCCCAACGGTCATCTTCAGGGATTTGCTTTCGGTAAGCAGGCATATTTCGAATTCCATTTGAAATGACATCAAATAGTTCCCCATCTTTATACGCAACAATGCGATTATCAGACAGCGACGGTGGTGGTACAAATCCGCGCTTTATGACAGTTCCCATGCCTGCGCCAGATTCAGAGTGACACATCGAACAATAGATATTGTAACGTTCACGCCCTCTAGCCAAAGTTTCAGTAGTAACATCTATCGGCGCCTTTGTAAGCCATGACCCATTCGCCGATTTACCTGTATAAAATCCTTTATTAGATTGAAGGTAATCATCTCTGGTGTCATTATATTTATTTAGCGTTCCTCTGCCCCAAGCCACTGTATGTTCTGGTATTTCACGACTTAATGACTGCGCCTTATATTTTGCTTGCCAATCTAAATTTGGATTTGGATGAATAGGTGGCTTATCTGATCTCCACCCTCTACAACCAGACAAATTCCCAGCGATTGTAAGAATCAGCGCGAGTAAAATAATTGGACGTAAAAATTTAATTTTCATCAGTAACAACCTCAATAGTCTCCCCACCAGTTTGCTTAAATAGTGCTGAGATTGTGGATTCATCATATTTTGGATCTTTATCCTCAACACTAATAAAAAATCCATGTGAAGTCACCAAATGAAAGCGACTATGATTAAAAATGACATGGTACCATTCAGGCAACTTATTTAAAGCAAACATCCCAAACACAGTTGCGAATGCAGTAAATAAGATGGACAACTCAAATGTAACAGGAATAAAAGCAGGAAAACTGGCGAGCGGTTTGCCACTAATGACAAGCGCATAGGCTTTTGTTGCGACCCATGTTTGTAAAGAAATCCCGGATAAGCAACCTATCAAACCACCACATATGGATATCCAACCTAGTTTAGATTGTTTCAACCCCATTGCTCTATCCATTCCATGAATTGGAAATGGGCTGTACGTTTCAAAATGTGTATATCCCTTATCTCTGAATGCTTCAGCAGCATGATACAAAGAGGGAACATCTTTATATTCTGCAACAATTAGTTTCATTAGTGTTCATCTCCATGATGGTGAGGATTGGCTTCGGGTAAAATCATTTTAACTTCAGCAATTGCAATCATTGGCAAATATTTCAAAAATAATAAAAATAATGTAAAGAAAAGCCCGAAGCTACCAACAAATGTTAATACATCCACATAGGTTGGTGAATAGTATCCCCAACTGGAGGGTAAAAAGTCTCTATGCAAGGATGTGACAGTAATTACAAATCTCTCGAACCACATACCGATGTTTACAAATATCGAGATGACAAACATCACAGGAATGCTGGTTCTCAACTTCTTAAACCAGAAAAACTGTGGTGAAATTACATTGCAACTAACCATTATCCAATATGCCCACCAATACGGGCCAAACGCGCGGTTTACAAATGCAAACGATTCGTATGGATTCCCAGAATACCAAGCGATAAAGAATTCCATTGCATAGGCATAGCCTACCATTGTACCCGTCGCAAGAATAAATTTATTCATATTCTCCAAGTGACGAATCGTAACAATATTTTTCATTCCAAATATCTCACGGGCAATGATTAATAGTGTTAATACCATCGCAAACCCAGAGAAAATTGCACCCGCTACAAAATAAGGCGGGAATATTGTGGTGTGCCAGCCAGGCAACTGAGACACAGCAAAGTCAAAGCTTACAATTGAATGAACTGATAATACAAGTGGAGTAGCGATGGCTGCCAGTATTAGGTAGGCACGCTCATAGTTCTGCCAGTGCCTATTGGCGCCTCTCCAACCTAGAGCAAACAAGCCATAAACGATGCGCTTTACCTTTGTTTTAGACCGATCACGCAACGTAGCTAGATCAGGAATAAGCCCCACATACCAAAACAATAAGGACACCGTAAAGTAAGTGCTCACAGCAAACACGTCCCAGAGTAGGGGACTGCTAAAGTTTGGCCACATGGCCATGCTATTCGGTATCGGGAACATGTAATAGGCCAACCAAATCCGTCCTACGTGAATTCCCGGGAAAATTAATGCGCAAATGACGGCAAAAATAGTCATCGCTTCCGCAAATCGGTTAATCGATGTTCTCCAATTCTGGCGGAATAAAAACAAAATAGCAGAAATTAATGTGCCAGCATGCCCAATCCCTACCCAAAACACGAAGTTAACAATTGCAAATCCCCATCCAACCGGCTGATTAAGTCCCCATACACCAACGCCATCCCAGACTAAATAACCTATCATGGCTAATAGTAAGCAAATAAGGGATGAAAAACCTGCCATCAGGATAAACCACATCTTAGGGGCTTTGTCTTCTACTGGCTTACAAACAACATCTGTAAGTTGTTCAAAACTCATGTTGCCTTGAATGAGCTCAGGTCGTTTAACGTCCATCTTATTAGTGGTGTCCATGATCGGTTTGCTCTCCTTGATCCTTTACAAGTGCACTATTGGGATTTTTAACAGAAGCTAAATAAAGCGTTCTTGGCTTAGTATTTAGTTCCGATAATAATGCATAATTGCGACTTCGGTTTCGTTCCTTTGATACGGTGCTATTTTTATCATTAATATTTCCAAACACGATTGCACTTGTTGGGCATGTTTGTTGGCAAGCCGTTAAAATTTCCCCATCCTTTATTGGACGGTTTTCATTGGAGGCCGTAGATTTCACTTCTTGTATACGTTGCGTGCAATAGGTGCATTTTTCCATCACGCCTCTCATACGCACCGTGACATCCGGGTTCATAGCCATTTTTACGGATGGCTGTTGTTCACGGAAATAATCAAAAAGGTGCGTACGTTCTTTTGTTTCACTCTGAGATGACTTTTGATGCCAATCAAAGAAGTTAAAACGCCTCACTTTATAGGGGCAATTATTCGAACAGTACCGTGTTCCGATGCAGCGATTGTATACCATTGCATTCAAACCTTCGTTGTCATGTACGGTTGCTGCCACAGGACATACTTGTTCACATGGGGCATTTTCACATTGCATACATGCGACAGGTTGGTGCACCATATTTGGATTTTCAGAATCACCAGTAAAGTACCGATCCATTCGAATCCAATGCATAATCCGGCCCTTTATAACTTGTTGTTTTCCAACAACAGGAATGTTGTTTTCGCTCTGGCACGCGATTACACATGCATTACAACCCGTACATTTATTAAGATCGATGGTCATTCCCCATTGGTTACCGGTGTCATAATTGCGCTCTTCCCATAGCGATTTTAAGGGAGGATGCTCAACCATTTCAGAAAACATTTTTGGTTTCGCTTTATATTCAGAAACTGTTCCCTCACGATATATTGGGCGATCGTGCATGGAAGATTCCATCTGACTACTAGCCAATGGGTAATTTTTATTTGTAAGCGTAATACTGACACCCGAAATAATGGGGCCAGTAGAGGTGCTCAGTAACCGATACGCATTAACACCTGTATTTTGACCTAATCGGCCACTGACTGTCTGCCCGTATCCCAATGATAACGCTAAGACACTGTCCGATTGCCCTTCAGCAATATATACAGGGGCTTCAATCTCTCCAGATTGTGTTTTAATCTTCACAACATCTTCAGTGTGAACACCCAATCGCGTCGCTGATTTTGGACTAATTAACAGCGCGTTGTCCCATGTTAATTTTGTAATGGGATCAGGAAGCTCTTGAAGCCATGAACTATTTACATATCGCCCATCATAAATACTATGATCTGAGGATATAATCAGGGTAAACTTATCTGCAACTTGATTACTTGGTACCGTTAATTTCAGTAATCCTCCGAATGCAGCCGAATTAAAATTACCGAGTGAGGCGCCTTTGTTTCCAGAAGCCACCACACCATTATGAAGCCATTTTTTCCATTGAAATGCGGAACCCATATGTGTTTCACGCACAGCGGTGTAATCTGATTTTCTTGAGCCGTGTAATAACAAAAGCATTTCTATTACGCTGAAGGAGTCATACAAAGGCGTGATTAAAGGTTGAGCTAGTGAAACTGAATTATCATAGGATTTGGCGTCTCCCCATGCTTCCAGGTAATGAGATTGCGGAATGACCCACTGTGCAAGCGCTGTGGTTTGAGTTGGTAACTGTGAAAGTGACACGACAGTTTCGATTGACTTGAGAGCTGACACAACTCCTGAATCACCTGGCGTATTATAGGCCGGGTCTCCGCCCAACACGAATAGAGTCTTTAATTGCCCGTCTTGTGCATCTTTAACAAATCGCTTAAGGCCCGCAATGCTCGTTTGGCTTTGCCATTTTGGACGATTATCGACGGCATAATTTACGGTGTTACCTGCATTACCTAGCGCTTGATTTAATCCATAAACTAACGCATGAATTGAGGGTGGGAACTCTCTGCCTACTAATAAAAGAGACTTTCCAGCATGTTTTAGTATATCCTTTACCACCACATCCAACGTGGTTTGGCTTGGTATTGTTTTCGCGCTGCTTAATGTCTGTTTTATTTTTGCAAGCCCCGATTGCCCGAATACGGAATCAAAGGCATCGCGTTCATGTTTTGCTATTTGAGTCGCAATATAGAGAAGCGCTGTTTGGGTTTCACTCGGTGAAAAGGTGAGCCTATGATCTGCCGATCCTCCTGATATTGAATAGGTGCTCTCAAAGACATAGCTACGATTTAATTCTACGCCTGAATCTGGGTCTCGTCGGTTTGCAAAGTCTTTTGCATCACTCAGTCGCGTTAATTCCTCACCTAAAAAATCACAACCAAAGGAGACAACAACGTCGCTTTTTGTGTAGTCATATAAAGGAGACAGACGCCGACCAGTAACTTCAAGTAATCCCACAGTTTGATTATCCCGATTCACAGGCTCATATGTATAAATAGACAGCTCAGAATTTTGATTTTTAAGCGCACTGATTAGCCGCTCTTCTGTTGGAGAAATTGTAGGCGGAATCAGTATACCCACGCCACGGCCCGATTCTGCAGACAGATTTAAGTCTGCAACCCATTTTCTAAACGCCTCTTTGTCAAATTCAGATTTATTATAGGTGATGGATTTAAGTCGATCAGGATCGTATAGACCGAGTAGGGAAGCTTGGGCTCGCGCAGTAGCAGCCCCGTTACTCATACTGTGAGCTGGGTTTCCTTCTAACTTTGTTGGACGGCCTTCGTGGCTTTCAATAAGCACACCGTAGGCTAACTCACCCTCAACGAACGTTGAACTGTAATAGGTGGATTTACCAGGAATAAGATATTCCGGTTGTTTTACATAGGGAACCAACCTTTTCTCTGGTTTCCGAATGCTTGAACATCCGCTAACACCCGCAAGAGCAACAGATGCGCCCATCAACTTTATGAAATTGCGCCTATCTGCAGGATGAGACAGGAGAGAACCGCCTTCTTCGAATTCATTTGAATTTTGCGCGACTAAAAGCGTTTCATCGTCTATCTGTGACATGTGGTGCAATCCTCTCGTGGGGCTAATTTATAAAGCGATTTTAGAAATTCACCTTCAACTTGCTGGTTTTCAGAGTGATAATCCATTTCAGCGATCTTGTCTTTTGGGCGAACAAAATCTTCTACATTTCTGTGGCACTCTAAGCACCATGACATGCTGAGCGGCTCAACTTGACGCACTTCTTCCATTTTATCGACACGACCGTGGCATGACGCGCAACCAATTCCAGAATTCACGTGACGTGAATGATCAAAATAGGCGTAATCAGGAAGCTGATGAACTTTTACCCATTCGATGGGTTTTCCCGTTTCATAGCTTTCAGTTAATTTTTTAATATGAGGACTATCCGTTTTTATTGTTGTATGACAATTCATACATACTTCCGTTGGAGGAATGCTGGCGTGAGTCGCTTTTTCAACTGTGAAATGGCAGTAACGACAATCCATTCCTAACTCTCCAGCATGAAGCTTATGGGAGTATGGGATTGGCTGGTGTGGCTGATAACCCACCTCCAAATGTTTTGGGGAAAACCAATACCAAAAAACGAAAATTACACTGATTCCGATCAAACCTAAGCCTGCGGCTACAAAACCTGGGATTACATTAGACCATTTGGGGAAAATATTTTTATTAGACATTGAGTAGTTTAGTATCCTTACCTATTTCTTTTGTGAAATTCTAGCTTAAAAAATTGTGACACACAATGCCTTATAGCAAGTTTATTCCATATTTTATTATCAATCCTACAAAGACCACGGAAACAATCGTCATCAACTTTAAAAGAATGTTGAGTGACGGCCCTGCAGTATCTTTAAACGGATCTCCGATTGTATCGCCAATCACAGAGGCTTTATGGCAGTCACTACCTTTTCCGCCATGAGCACCTTTTTCAATGTATTTCTTTGCGTTATCCAACGCCCCACCAGAATTATTTAACATAATGGCTAAACTGAAGCCCGTCGAAAGACTCCCGACAAGAAGCCCAAGCACTCCTGTAACACCCAAAATAAGGCCTGTTATGACCGGCACACCAATAGCAAGTAGTGATGGGGCGATCATTTCTTTCTGAGCGCCTAACGTCGCAATATCGACGCACTTTGCATATTCAGGCGTTCCAGTTCCTTCTAGTATTCCAGGAATTGTTTTAAATTGACGACGTACTTCATTTACCATCTCACCAGCGGCGCGACCAACTGCGAGAATGGTCATCGCACAAAAAACGAAAGCGACCATGCTGCCTAAAAACAAACCGACTAAAAAGGTAGGGTTAACAATGTTTATCTGAAGGGTATTCACTAAGCTCGCCATATCTAATGATCCGATCAAGTGAATTGCATCATCGGTTGCTGCCGTAGCCGGGTTATTCGTAAATCCAGCCCTTCCAATAAACACACTGCCGTCATTTTGGGCAAATTTACTTAGCCACAATTTAATGGACTCTAAATAGGCCGCAATTAATGCAAGCGTTGTCAACGCTGCTGAACCGATAGCAAAGCCTTTTCCCGTTGCTGCAGTTGTGTTTCCTAGAGCATCAAGCGCATCAGTTCGTTCGCGCACTTCTGGCGGTAACCCCGCCATTTCGGCGTTTCCGCCTGCATTATCCGCAATCGGCCCAAACGCATCTGTGGCAAGCGTGATTCCTAGAGTAGATAGCATGCCGATCGCAGCAAATGCGATGCCATATACACCTAAGCTTAAGTCAATTAATCCACCTGCAAATATAAAAGAGGCTAAGATGCCCGCCGAAATAATCACAACTGGTATTCCAGTGGATATCATCCCGATTGAAATGCCATGAATGACGGTGGTGGCAGCGCCCATTAACGTGTTTTCAGCGATGTCTTGCGTGGGTTTGTAATGGTCTGACGTGTAATATTCAGTCACCTGTCCTATCAATACGCCCGCAACCAAACCTGATGCCACCGCACCAAATATACCCCAGGAAATGAACCCGATAGCCGCAAGTGCCGCAATAAAAATGAGAATGAATAACGACGACATGTTAGTGCCAAGATGTAAGGCCTTAAGTAGTGACCTTTGGTTTGCGTCTTCATTTGTTTTTACTAGGAATATTCCTGTAATTGAAAAGACAATGCCACCACCTGCAACAACCATCGGTGCTAATATTGGTCGTAAGTCAAAACCTGTTGAAGAGGAAATGGCGATGCTAGCACCCAAGGCAGTGGTCGCAAGAATAGAACCGCAATAGGATTCAAATAAGTCGGCCCCCATGCCTGCAACATCTCCGACGTTATCACCGACATTGTCTGCAATTGTGGCAGGATTACGAGGATCATCTTCGGGAATGCCAGCCTCGACCTTCCCCACCAAGTCGGCACCAACGTCTGCGGCTTTCGTAAATATGCCGCCACCAACACGGCTAAACAGCGCCATTACAGAGGCCCCCATGCTATACGTAATT
>JAQBTH010000058.1 GCA_027623425.1 bacterium
TACCGCAGTCGTATTCACTATACGGCGAGGACAAACCGTGGCTGTTTTAACGCCGTACTCTACGGAGTTTCTGCACTTCTCTTTTACTTGCCATAGGAGTTAAGATTTGGGGTAAGGACAAGGCAAAACTGCCCGGGTTACCGCAGTCGTATTCACTATACGGCGAGGACAAACCGTGGCTGTTTTAACGCCGTACTTGCCCCAAATCTTAACTCCTAGGGCGGTAGACAGACAACACGTCGGGTATTGCCTCCAACGACGCCTTAATGCGACGCAACTGTTCATTACTTTGAACACCGAGTTGCAGAAAGATGTGGACGCGGCCTTCTTTATCCATTTTGGTTTTTACTTCTTGGATGTTGGCGTCTAACTCGGTAATGCGACCGACAAGATCATGGAGCAGCCCCATGCGCTCGAGGCATTCGATGACCAGGTCGACGGGGTAACGCGTGGCCAGTTCGGGAACCGCCCATTGCACGTCAATAATACGGGCCTGCTCGCGTTCATTTAAGCGAACGATGTTCCAGCATTGTTCGCGGTGAACAGTAACACCACGCCCTAGGGTTACAAAACCAACCACATTGTCACCGGGAAGTGGGTTGCAACATTTTGCCAAATTAACGGCAATATTATCTTCGCCTAACACGCGAATACCACTAACATTTTTAGAGGTTTTAGGGCTTCTACGCTCGATGCGCTGCAATACCTCTTTGTCTTGAATCGAGGCGCTGGTTTCGCGCTTCAGCGCTTTTTTCAAATACCGCACCACAACAGCCGGGGCCATTTCACCGTAGGCAATTAATGGATAAATATCTGTTACTTTTTTAAGATTATGGGAATTAAGAAATTCAGCCATAATATCGGGAGTTAACACATCTTGCGCTAAAAACCCTTCGGAAACAAGGTGTTTTTCCAACTCTTCATGCCCTTTTTCTCGGTTAATTTGCAGGGCTTGACGGCGAAACCACGATTTAATTTTAGCCCGGGCTTGCCGCGTGGCCACATGTTCCAACCACCCTAATTTAGGGTTCGGTCGCTTGCCCGCTAAGATTTGCACCTGGTCGCCACTTTTTAATTTATAATCCATAGACACAATACGGCCATTGACTTTAGCACCGGCAAAACTGTGGCCAATATCTGTATGAATACGATAGGCAAAATCCACCGCAGTAGACCCCAACGGCAGCACCTGCACATCCCCTTTTGGGGAAAACACAAACACTTCATCGGAAAACAGATTTAACTTCAAATCATGAATAAAGGTAGATGCGTCTTGATCTTCTTTGTGAGACTCTAATATTTGTGCCAGCCATCCAAAATCCAGCTTAGCGAGATTGTCCATATCCTCTTGGGAATCACCATCTTTGTAACGCCAATGGCCCGCGATACCATGTTCCGCAATACGGTGCATATCTTGGGTGCGAATCTGCACTTCAACGGGCTTGCCTTTAGGCCCAATTACCGTGGTATGCAAGCTTTGGTACATATTTGATTTTGGCATGGCCACATAATCTTTAATGCGCCCAGCCACAGGCTTATAGTGCGAATGAATAATACCCAACACCTCGTAACAGGTATTCACCGAATCCGTTAGAATGCGAATGCCCAATAAGTCGTACACTTCTTCAATACCAACGTCTCCTTCAGAGAGTTTTTGATAAATAGAATAAAAATGCTTTGGCCGCCCGGTCACCGTGCCATTAATACGCGACAATTTTAAATGAGACTGCACATCCGAAATAAACATCTCGATATACGCTTCGCGCTGCTCGCGTTTCGTCGATACCATTTCCCGAATACTTTGAAAGGCATCAGGTTCCAAATACATAAAACTCAAATCTTCGAGCTCCCACTTCAACTGCCCCATACCCAAACGGTGGGCCAAGGGCGCATAAATCTCAAGGGTTTCACGGGCAATTCGCTTTTGCTTATCATCACGCAAATGGGTCAGCGTTCGCATGTTATGCAAGCGATCCGCCAATTTAATCACAATAACGCGCACATCTTCGGCCATGGCCAAAAACATTTTTCGATAGTTTTCCGCCTGCGCTTCTTCCGAGCTACCAAACTGCAATTTACCCAGTTTTGTCACACCTTCCACAAGCTGCAATACGGTGTCTCCAAATTGCGCGCGCAACTCTTCGGGTTTTAAATGCGTGTCTTCTAACGTGTCATGCAACAAACTTGCCACAATCGTATCTTCATCCATTTTTAAGTTAGCCAAAATCGCAGCCACACTTAGCGGATGGGTAATATATGGCACCCCACTACGGCGTAATTGGCCCTCATGGGCATCTTTAGCGCATTTATAAGCCACCATGACCCGCTCAATTGCCGGTTCATCTCTGTACTTTGCCAAGCTTGCTTTTAATTTTCGAACTAATGGTCCGGTTTCATAAGCCATTTATCGCACATCCACTAATTTTAATTGAGGTTTTACCATACCATTCCATTCGTTTACTTCCAGATGAAACAATATTTCAACCCGTTCCTTATATAGTGTCGATAATTTATCGGCTAAACCAAAGCCAATTGCATCAACGGTCTTGTTGCTATCGCGATCTTGAAAGCGTACTTTTAAGTGTTTGCCATCACCAACTAGCTTACTATCAATGGGAATTAATTGGTCAGAATAAAACACAGGCGCGGTATTTTGATGCCCAAACGGCGCTAATACTTGTAAGGATTCGGCCGTCTGCACACTCATTTGATCTGGCGATAACGCCCCATCCACGTCCACATACAACTGCAAGTCTTCATCCGTAATACTCACATCCGCTTTTGCCCGCAATTCCGCCTCAAACGCCGGAATATTCTCTGGCAATATTTTAAAGCCCGCCGCCTGATGATGGCCACCAAAGCTCTCCATGTGGTGCGAGACTGTTTTCAAAATGGAATAAATATCCACCCCCGGCACACTACGCGCCGATCCGCGCCCCACCCCATCATCCACGGCAACCAACACCACCGGCCGTTCATATCGCCGCACCAGTTGGGCTGCCGTAATCCCAATCACACCCGCGTGCCACTGGGTATGAGACATCACCAAAATCGGCACCGCCAACAATTCCGGTTGAATCGACAACTGCTGCTCCACTTCCAACAACGAAAACTCACCCAGCTGACGTCGGTCTTGGTTCAAATTATTCAATCGTTTTGCCAAATGCACCGCCTTATTCCAGTCGGGTTCGGTCAACAAATCCACCCCCATTTTGGCGTGAGTTAATCGCCCAGCAGCGTTTAATCGGGGGCCAATGCCAAATCCAATATCTTCACTTGTTAATTCACGCCCCCCCAAATTGCATTCAGAAAGTAACGCACGCAGTCCCGCATGGGGCGACTGTGCCAGCGCAACCAAGCCTTCGCGCACAATATCCCGGTTTGCGTCTTTTAGAGGCACAATGTCAGCCACAGTGCCAAGCGCCGCCACATCCACAAAACGCATCACATCCACACCTGGAAACGCCAACTCACACACCTGTTTCAATAATAAAAAAACAATGCCTGCCGTGCATAACAAATGCAACGGGTCACGCGCATCTAATAATTGAGGATTGATAATCACGTTGGCAGCAGGCGCTGGGTTTGGCACCCGGTGATGATCCATAATAATAACATCGGTTTCAGGTGAATGGGTTTTTAAGTATGCAATTTCAGCCACATTACTAATGCCACAATCCAAGGTAATAACCAAGCCATAACCCGATCGCACCGCCTCACCCATCACGCCCATATTCACGCCATATCCATCATCAAAACGATGGGGAATATAACTTTTTACTTTCAAACCAATCTCTTTTAATACGCCTAAGGCAATGGTCGAGCTGGTCATGCCATCCACATCATAATCGCCAATGAGCAACACCCGTGAGCCCTTTTGCAAATGGTGCGCAAATAAGGCCGCAACGTCGCGCACCCATTCGGTAGGAAACCCCCCTTCACCCGGAACAGATGAGTGTAACGAACTAGCCCCTCCCACGCCCATATACCGCTTGGCTTCTGCCAACGATTTTAACCCACGGTTCAGCAACAATTGACCAATTAACGGCGACACGCCAATGGCCTCGGCCAAACGCCCAGACACCTCTTTATTTTCAGGAAAAACCCGCCATCTTGTTGCCGGTGCCGCAACCTTGCCCCCCATTAGATTCTCCCCTTATCTTCCAAATAATTAATCATTAATTCTTCGATTTTACTGGTAGATGTTAAGCCCTCACTTTTGGCGGCCTTTTCAAACATTTCCCACAAATCCGGGTTCAACGATAAGTTAACTCGCTTCGATTTATTTCGAATTAATGCTAGTACCTGCTCCGCTTTTGGCATGATATCCCTTTCATTCCACAGTATACAGTATTTTAAAACATAATTTTACCCCATTGAAATATACACATATTTTTGTGTATAATAATACGGCAATTATCGCACATAGTTGCAAATCTAAAGTTAGAGGAGGGGGGATCATAATGACAAATCACATACTTGTTATTGATGACGAACCAACAATTAAAGAGACACTTTCCCTTGTATTCCCAGAATTTAAATTCACCTCCGCATCAAATGGAAAGGAGGGAATAGCAGCATTACGGCAACTAACAGATATCGCCATGGTCTTTCTAGACTATGACATGCCTGGCCTAAACGGAATTCAAACTTTATGTGCGATAAAAGATGAATTTCCAGATACAGACGTGATTATGGTGACGGGTAGCCCCCATATCACAGCTGAAGCCATACACTACGGCGCCGCTGGATTGGTGGAAAAACCAATTGATTTTGATGAACTGCAAGAGCTAATTTGGGACGTGATGGACAAAAACCGTCCAGCACCACTACCAAACGCCGCTTGAAAACCCCGGCCACTCCCACGGCCAAACGTTGAGACATTTTCCCTTACATTCCCTCCAAATTTCACCGTCATTCCGCACCCCGATGCGGAATCCATTTCATCGTCATCCCGGACTTGATCCGGGATCCAGGCTGTTATACTGTCCCAGTGAAAACCTTTCAGACGCATAATCAATGAGACAAAACCCGCCATAGACTTACATTATTGACGTAATAATACCTCTTTGTTATATTACAACCTCACGAGGAAACGGGAAAAGGATTATGAGTAACAACACCAATACAACTCTTGTTAAGTCCAAAATTCACATTTTACGCGGAAAAAGTGTCATACTAGATCGCGATTTGGCAGAGTTGTACCACGTGGAAACACGCCGCCTTAATGAACAGGTAAGGCGAAACAAAGAGCGATTTCCAGCTGATTTTATGTTTCAGCTTACAAAAGATGAGTTTAAAAATTGGAAATCGCAAAATGCGATCTCCAATACGGACAAAATGGGTTTGCGCCATCTCCCCCTTGCTTTTACGGAGCAAGGGGTTGCAATGGCTTCAGGCATTTTAAAAAGTAAGATCGCCATAGAAGTAAATATTCACATCATGCGTGCATTTATTGAATTGCGGAATAACATAGCATTAAACCCCGATTTCGAAATATTACGCTTAAGCATCAAAAACATAGAATCTAGAATAGATACCATGGACGCTAATAATATAGTGGCTACAATATCAATGGAAAAGAAAATAATGACCATGTCGGGCGAAATCAAAAAAGTGTCTGATACACTAGATCAATTACAAGATGCCCAAATCATCATCAAACGACCTGACGAGGGAAACAACAACTTTAATCTTTCATAGAGGAAACGGGAAAAGGATTATGAGTAAGAAAGACAAAGCAAAAAAGACCAAAGAAACCAAAGCGCTCAAAGCAGGAGAATTAAACCCGGTGGAGTTTGAAATACCCACGCCAAAACCTGCAAAAGAAGATACATTTGTGGGTAATTTCGGCTTACGCGTCAACGAATTCACCGATGAGGAACGCCAAAACTTATACGATGTTTTTAAGCCGTTCATCGAGAAATCGAACTTCGAATTCATCGCCCAACGCTGGGATTACGACGATGAAAACATCCGCCTAAATGATTTCTTGCAAGAATTTAAAAAGAAGGAAATGACCGTTTCATTTCTCCACCATTCCTGCGCCTACGAACAACCTTTCCGCAAAAACCACCTCTACCAAACCCAACATACATGGAAACTGTATAACCTTAAGAAAGATATGTTCTATTGGGATAACTTGGGGTATGGGATTTATTCGTTGTTTTGGCATGGATCCGGATACAATCTAAACCTATGTGGACAAACACTTAATAAGAACTACGGTGAAGCGCCTAATAAGCTTCTCAAAAAATTTATGGCTACAACCGGACTCAAATCAGGACAGTTCAACTGCTTCTCTACTATGACACCGGCAAAAATTAATATCCAAGAAGTAATCATTCAACCAGAAAATCCTGAGTTTGAACCATTTAAAAATTTTATAATCGATTCCCAAATAGAAAACATAGATAACTGGAAAAAATATAGAGACATCAAGCTGAAACAAAACACCAGAAGACTAAACCCTTGGGTATCTGAATGGTTTCAAAACAAGCGAAACGATCGAATATTCATATTTCAAGATTTGAAACAAAAGCAACTTATTCTACTAACTGCAACAGACTTCATTTACGAGTAAACGATATAAGGGGATAAGTTATGGCAACAACACTTTTAGGAAGATGCCAATAGCAGCAGACTCGCGTTTTCTGCTCGAGCAGATTCCTTGCGACAAACGGAAGACAGACTCAATCGTGAATATCCAAACGGATACCCTCTATCCATCAACGGTCAAACATACACCCTTCCGCCAGAAAATTATAGACACTTCATGCTCCATTCCATTACCACCTTTAGCCAAGAAGAGGTCCGTGAACGAATTGCAGAAGGCAGGCCGCAGAAACCCGCCCATACCTTCTGGCCATTAAGCAAAACCAATAGAATGGATGCTGTTTCACCCGAAAAACTACAAGAACTTATAAGCATATCTACCAGTAACCCCACAGAAGAGGGAGATGGATTCATTTGTACGATTAAATCAGGTAACTACAAAGGAATGAACTTCATCATTTACTTAAAAGAAAGCAACCCAACCGAAACCGCCACTGCATATCCAAACGCAGAACAAACAGACCCAGAATACCTCGCCAAAATGGAAGGCGAAAATGGCCACAGATACCGTTGCTATGACAAACAAGCCCTCTTCAGTGAGGAAGGCCAACTCAAACCGGAAGTCCGCAGCCAAGTGTCATACCGCCGTCTTGCCATCCACCCCGCCAAACCCGGGTGCTACCACACACCAGTACGCACAGAAACCTGGGGCGCAGACCCGTTAGCAGAAAAGCTACCACCAAAGCCACAATTATCAGCAGAAGATGCACATCTTTTATATTCGCCTGCCTTAAAGAAAGCCGAAGAATTCATTGCACAACAAGTCGCCAAAGGCACTACAGGCCAAACACCTCAAGTCAGAACAGGCGAATTTGGAAAAGGCGGTGTATCCATGGAATCCATTCAAATTGTAGGCCTGAAAATTAAAAATTGGATGAGCGTTATCATTCCCCATCATGGCAAAGCACTTAGCGACGCTAAGGTGATGCGCATACTTGTAGAACTCATCGACATGATTTATGTCAAAGAAATAATCGCCTCAGTCAGTCTAGAACCCGGATTTCAAAAAATGCTAGACGTTGTACTTGATTTTCCAAACACTCTAATTGGAAAAGCGTTCATACGCGCTGATTATGTAATGAAAGCACTCGTATGCAATGGTGAATACCTGCCTTACGATACTGCTGTCAGTAAAAACCATCGCATTGATGAGCGAATTCAAGATGTTGTCTTTCTTTTTCAATCTGCATCAGACCGCTGCTGCATACCAGGTGGAGAAAAACCACACACTACAGCCTACAACACCAACGCCTCACGATTTCATAGCGAAGAAGATATGGACAGATGGGTCCGCCAGCATTGGCCTGGGCAGAAACTCGAACGCAAAACCGATGGCGAGACATCACTTACTCACCCGATGGCCCGGTCAGGTCGCTACGAAATTATTACTCGTTTAGGCAAAGCCATGCAATCAGCAGATGGGCACACACTTTGGTTAAAGCCCAACCCAAATGTGGTATACGAAGCGTATAAAGGAGAAACGAAACGCTCTGAAACCTTACAAGTCATATCAAGTGAGAGTTCGGAAGAATTACGTACCATATTAAGAGAGCTAATGTTGAACCCTGAATCAAACGAAGATTTTGCCATTATTGAAGCTACAGCCGCGCTTTTACCTTTTATACTCACATTAAAGAATAAAGGGCTGATACCCGATTTAGTGCCCATAACAAAAAAAATAGACAAGAGCACAATCACCACTCCCAGACACCTACCGCCGCCCAACTGGAACATCAACAACAACTAGAGCGTCATACCGCCAACCAAGCCCGCTGGAATCGGTTTCGTCATCCATTTACCCGCCAACGCATCGCTCCAATGGCTACCGAACTGGGCCATGCGCGCCGCCGCGATAGGTGTGTTGTAATGTAAACCTGTTAAGGCCTTGATATTAACTACCGATAAGACCTCTATAACCCCAAAAGGTAAGAGGGATTTTTGGATTAGGAGGCCCCAGAAATGGCATTATCATTATCGGACACGTCCGTACTTATTATCGAAGAAGGAAACGCAATTGAAACCGCGTTAACTGAAACAGAACTGGCACTAAGCGTTGCAAAAACAGGCGGTGAGGCAATCGATAAATACGCAGAAATGAACCACGTAAATATGGTCGTATTTTTAGATATTGAGATGTCAGACATGACGTGGCAAGATATTCTAACCCAGCTCTATGCCATTTCAGTTGTGCCAAATATTGTGCTCGTGGATAAGTTTGACACCATAGAACACTCCGTCACATCAAGCCGACTTGGCGCAGCAGACTATATTGTGGCCCCAATCGACAAAGACACTTTAATTCATTCTATAATGAAATATTTAGCAAACCCTGTGAGCCAGAAAAAACTAAACGACGCCTTTTATAAAGACGAAGTATGGAGCCGCAATGAGCTACCAGAATTGGAATCCTTAGTGGAAGTTAAAATCATCGAGAATTTTCACCAAATCATCAAAGACCGTCTGGCACTTCTAGAAAACAATGGCGAGAAACACGACCTGTTGGATCATTTTGCCGCACGTTTCGGTGAAGAATTGGAACTCAAAAATTATGTCGAAATTATCGAAGCGTATTTGGGGCACCCCATCACCGAATTAATCAAAGCCAGCGTGCTTGTAATAGAAGATGAGGACATGTACAGAGAAGCCGCAAAAGAAATATTACTCGACCAGTTTAAGCCTATTTTAGCGGCTGATGGTGAACAAGCATTGGCAGCCATGACGCAAGAACCCGATATTCCATTAGTACTACTTGATGTGTATCTACCTGATATTAAAGGCACTGAGTTGTACCCAAAACTGCGAAATATAAACCCAGCCGCCGCTGTAGTAGTGTTTACCGCGTTTGAGGAATCCGATATCGCCTTGAAATTGATTCGCGAAGGGGCGTACAACTACATTAATAAACCATACAAAGAGTTGGATTTATGGAACATGTTATGCCGCGCTTGGATCAAACACACATGGCCATTCTATGAGAATAAAATCGAAATTCAAGAACTCAGTTTTGCCCAACGGTTGTATTTCATGAACTATCTGTTTAACAAACGCCGCGACCAAGACCAACCGATTTACATCAACGACGTGTATTCTCTATTTCCAGAATTACTAGAGGAAATTTAGACGCGCTCTCAAATCCGGTTTCTAGCGAAAATCAATTGTTCTGACCGGGTCTTCTGAACGCGCTACGTTTTGATTCTCAAGTACATATTCAAACACTCTCCCATTGGAATGTTGTGTATAACGAAACGTAACACTCTCGTAAACGCCTTCTGGCATAAGTGGAATGGCATACAGCATATTCGAATTATCAGGTTGAACTTGTAAATAGGTAACCACATGAGTTGCAGCCGAGCCCAATCCAACCAATTCCACTTCATATGAGTAGGTATCAATATCTGGAAAAGTAGTGATCGCCAGCAAATTAGATGCCCATTTAAATTGCGTTTGGCCTAACTGAACATCATTATCAATATCCACAATCATGTTCTGAGTGGTCCAATAAAATATGTTGGTGCTTGTTCCTTGTTTTTGAGTAATGGACATTGCAATAGAATACGAACCTGGCACATCAAACACACCCACTGAATCAAAGGCCCCCGCAAGCAAAGACACCGCGCCATCGAACACTAAAACAGCGCCTCTCATCACCACAAGACGCGCCTGGTCTGTTGCCAATGCGAATCCATCTGATAATTGCACATCTCCAACAACAGCCACCTCTTGCAAGGATATTACAGCAGGTACATCTGGCACAACAGGGTGAACTGGAGAAAGCGATTCTTCGCTGCCTTCTGCCCCATCACCCGTATCCACTAATGAAGATCCACCGCCACCTGAAGAACCGCAACCACTAAGACCCAAAACCAATACTGCCATAAATAAAAATATAAAATGTTTCATAAATGCCCCCCGACAAAAGATTCTTATGTATAGTTATCGGAAACGAAATACTAACAATTTAATTTATTTTACTAAATTTAATATATAAGAACTCAAAAAGAG
>JAQBTH010000059.1 GCA_027623425.1 bacterium
TGTAGCGCGGTTTTGGGAGACCGGCGACCCGATTCTTGTGGCCCCCACTACTCACCTTTATTAATTTTATGTTATTATACTAAAACTAAATTTGAGGTTTATGTATGTATCGACGTATCTCAATTGGTTACACCCGCACAAATATGTTCGGGGATCTGAATAATCCTTTTGGTAATTTAGGATTAGCAGGCGATCTTGCTCTTATCACAAGTGCATCACCGGCCTCATCTATGGCTGTAAAACCAGACCGACTTACGCTTGGGGTTAAAATCCATCGGCAATAAAATGAATTGGACATCGCGCAAAAAAAGCGGGGAATCTACTTTGTCGCCAAACAGCTTCTCCGTAGTGTCATTTGCTTTTTTAAAACTACCCCAAAAGGCCACACTGCAAGCTGTCGGACGGCCTTATCTGATTCCGTTAAATCAAATCTGCCTGGATTTCTTACCATACTTAGGGATGTAAATATGTCTGATTTGGATCCAATCAAGCCACTGTTTCAGAGTATTGATCGCGATCTGCGCCTCTTTCTCAGTTCGTTTTATCCAAATGATCTTGACTTGCCACATCACTAGATTCCGATTTGCCAGGTCGAGCCTAGCACTTTATAATGGCACACACACTCTGGACGGTTAGCTCAGTTGGTTAGAGCGCTACCTTGACATGGTAGAGGTCACAAGTTCGAATCTTGTACCGTCCACCAACACGTTTTTGAGGTCGAACGCGATAGTTCGATCTTTTTACTATTTCGGGGGTTGGGGAGAAGTCGAATTGGTGGGAAAATGGTGTATGTTAGAAAATTCGGGTTTTTGGGCTTATTGCGGAATATTATAAGTGATGGGTTTGGGTAGTGATTTAAAGTGTATGGCCACTGTTCTGGCCGAATACGGGCCGTGATGTGATCCCTGGCAAGACCAAATTCCGCATCCGCACAGGCTCCAAGGGCGAGATCATTGTGTTTGTGGGCCTCGTTCTACTATTGGGCGTATCGCTGCCCATTTCCGAGCATGGGTTATATTCGTCCTTGCGCTGGCTATTGGCCACGCCCGAATCTGCGGCGGCTGAGTTTGGGGATACGCGCAATTATATGTTTGTGACATTCGATGGCCGATTCGATGAGACCAACACCCCCCTTGGGGGCGTGGCCGAAGTGCTATCCGCCCAATCTCGCAAACTGATTGTGCGTTTTGATGGCAAGATCTATACCATGTCCAACCGTCCTGGAACAGACATAGTGGCCAAAAGTGTGCGCGTCTTGCACACGGAACAGCCGGTTGAACGAACCAACTACGAGTTCCACCAGCAAACCCGCGACGCCTTACTCGCACAGCTCCCAGACGGCGTGCTTATTACAGGCAGTGTGATCTTGCCGGAAAAGCTTAAATTGGACATCCCCGAGACGGACTTTCCGTCCATTAAACAGACCCGCAACCGCCTCGTTCTGACTTATGCGACCAAGGCAGAGATTGCGAATGTGGTGCTAGACCAGTTCTTTGAGATTACACGCAAAAAGGAAGCGGCGAAACTGGGCAAAATCACCATGGACCTTGAGGCCGCCAAAACCGCGCTGGCGGCCCTGGAGGCAAACAACGATCTGACCGAAAAAGGCAAGGCCGCTCTGATGACAGAAGACCAAATCCAAACCGAAACAAAAAAACGTGCTAAACTCATCCAAGACATTCATTCCCTTACCATCCAACACGAAGAGCAAGTCCTAAACGTGGCAACGGCACAGGCATTATTCTCCGGCAACGTGACCCTGAGAACCATTCCTGAACCCCCGACACCACAAAAAATGGACCTCTCCTCATCACTCCCCCAACTCGATACCATTTGGAAAGGATTTTTATGATGATGATGACGTATTTGCGGAGGGCTATCGCGGGGGGTAATAAAAGTGAGCAAGTCTAAAGGTGACAAATATGCGCTAAGCAATAAACACGCGGTTTTTTCAAAAGAATTGGATGCAACGACGAAGGAAATCGAAGTTGAGACTTATGATGCAATTAAAAATGCGAAAAAAGGATTAATTAAATGGCTTGAATTAGAGGAACATTATGACCTTGTTAAGGAGAACTACCTCGAATACTTCAAAGAAATTTGTCTTTTAAATCTATCAAATATTGCAGGAGAGAAAATGGGGCCGGATTTTTATATTCATGCTCAGAAGGCGCGAATGGTGATGAACAGGCGTTTGATAAACTTACTTGCAACTGTGAGGCTCTATTCTGAATTCTTAGAAAAACAGCTTAGATTTAATAAAAAAAAAGCATCACAACTGATAAAACAAGAAGTAGAATCCGAATTTTTTAATGACTATGAATTTATGAGTGAATTGCGGCACACTACCCAACATTTTTCTGCGCCAATCAAATCAGTAACTTTTGGAATCGGAAGCAAACCAGGCGATCAAAAGATACAGTTTCATGTGACCAAAGAATTTTTGGAAGAGCATGAGAGATTTGGGAAAAAGGTTAGACGTAAGATGAAAGATAGAGTGGAAATTAATGAGACAATTGCGAATTATATTGAGGTGATTAGCCGGCTACACATTAATATTCGCAAGGAATCTGAAGGAAACATTACGGCTGACACAAAAGTTATCGAAGATTTATTTTCAAGCCCATCTGAACTCAATATTAAGGAGTCTATTTACATTAACAAGATAATAGGCGATGAGGTTAAAACTGATTATGTAGTCTCAATGGATCAAATCAACGCAAGAACTTTACTTGAATCAAAAAATAAATTTCCCCTATGGAGCAGTAACCTAAAAAATATGGTTATGATATAGTTGTGCTGTCATTTATTTGACGCGTCACGGCAAATCCGTTATTTTACAAACTCACTCCACACTAGAACCCTGAGGCCATTATGGGACGAAATGCCAGGATATATTTAACCACCATTGATTTCTACCGCTCCAAACTATTCTGTATCCCTACGATAACCGCTGTGGCCGTGATGATTTTATACCATTCTTTTGGAAGAAACCAGGGCGTTCGGCAGAATACACATGCACCACATCCCCGTGATTTATGGGGTGGTTGTAGTTCGGTCCTGCGAAGGCGCGGGCTTCGGCGATAGACTCGGCTTCTTGGAAAGATGCGCATGCCGTATTTCCAACATAAAAGGGATTAGACTGCGTATCTTCTTGCCAACGGAGTGGCATTGGCGTATTGTTACGTTTAGCATGAAACGATTGATTTTGAGTGTATGTTTGGGTGTGTTTTTGGTTTCGGGATGCGTGCAGTTCCTCGCGGGAATCCATTCCATTGGCGCACAAAATGAACCTGTTCATTTTCATGTATCTGATCATCATCACAACCATGATGGCGCAAAAACAATGCCCGTACACTCTTCAACAGAAGACCCCATAATTGTCTTCACCGACGCGACATTTTCACCCACTTTTTCACTACACACTCACCCCCTGTTTGTGCTTAATGGCATGCTAAAATGGGAGAGCGCGTTTTTACTTGTTTTTGAGCAAACACAAATTTTAGACATTAAAAATAATAGTCCGCCAGGCCATTCAGTACTTGAGCACTCCTATTTTCCATTAGCACCTCCTCTCGCTTCTTAATTGTTTAAGGGCGGCGTTTTGCTGCCATATTTCATTAAGGAGTTCCTATGTTTAAGAAAACCCATTTATTTTTATTACTATTTATTATTGCCACTATCTTGCTTGTATCATCATGTAACGACAACCATGATCACAGCCATTCTGATAATGAACATGGTCGCGGCCACCAAGGCAATCACGACACACACTCAACTACTAGTGAGTCTCACCACGACGAAGAAATGGAGCCCGAGTCCCACACTACTTGGACAAAAAAGACTGAACTCTTTGTAGAGTTTCCCCCACTCATTGTTGGCGAACCGTCACAATTTTTGGCGCACTACTCTGATCAGCGCACGTTCAAGCCTCTATTAAAAGGAAAGTTAAACATATCGCTTCAAGACAGTGATGGCAATACAGTCGCCTCGGCCATGGTATCTGAACCCGCCCGACCGGGAATATTTACCCCCACATTAGTGGCGCAAAAATCCGGCGTCTATTCATTAGTATTTGACATCTCTGCGGGTGCGCTACGCGACACAATTACCATTTCAGGCGTCGCGGTTTACAACACTAAACATGATGCGGCCCACGCAAGCAGGCATTCCGAACACAGTGGCGATGGCATCTCTTTTTTAAAAGAACAGGCTTGGAATATTGAATTTGAAACCACGGTGGCAGCCAAGAAATCAATTGGCACCACGTTTAAAACAACCGGTGAATTGGTACAAAACCCGAACGGATGGATTTTAAAGATGGATTACCCGAAACAATATATTGAAATTGAAACCACCATTCGTAGCATAGAATTTAGCCCCGATTATTCGGACCAACTGTTTTCTGTTCCGCGACCACAATCGAGTCGGCAAAATCGCCCTATTGTTAGGGTAGAGCGGTCGGCTTACCTACCCAAGTTTTACCCGATTCGCTCAAACACAACCTTTGTTCCGGGGTCACTTGCTGAAGTATGGGTCACCACTGCATCGAAAGCCCGCGCACAACTGGTCGTGCCCTACTCTACGCTACTGGAGCAAGAAGGCGCCTACTACCTTTACGTGCAAACTGAGGGTGAGCGCTTTGAAAAACGCAGCGTATCTCTAAAAGCTGTCGCTGGGAATGACGCGATTCTTGAATCGGGGGTAAAGGCAGGAGAACGAGTGGTTTCAAAAGGCGCCACAGCAATCAAACTTTCTGCATTTAGTGGTGCCCCTCCAGGCCATGGCCATGCCCATTAGGAGAATTAGATGCTAGATCGATTGATTCACATCAGTTTACGAAATAAAGGCTTCGTGGTGCTATTCTTCTCTGTGATCATGGCGTTGGGAACGCTTGTGGCATCTCGCATGGATGTGGACGTATTACCCGACCTGACAGCGCCCACTGTGACGGTGTTAACGGAGTCCCATGGGTATTCGGCAGAGGAAGTGGAACAGCTCATTACTTTCCCAGTTGAAATGACTTTAAATGGCGCCTCGCATGTACGTCGCATTCGCTCATCCTCCATGATGGGAATCTCGGTTGTGTGGGTGGAATTTGACTGGGATACGGATATTTACAAGGCGCGCCAAATTGTTACAGAAAAATTGTCGACCATTCAAACCCAGCTTCCCCAAGGCATTCCTGTGCCCGTGTTGGCGCCAAACGCCTCTGTGATGGGTGAAATCATGCTCATCGGCTTGAGTTCAGATGCCGTCAATAAAATGGAATTGCGCGAGATTGCCGATTGGCAAATTCGACCTCGGCTTCTCTCCTTGGGTGGGCTTGCCAATGTGAGTGTGATTGGCGGAGAACTCAAGCAATACCAAATTATGGTTCACCCCGAAAAACTAGGATACTACAACGTGGCATTACAGGATGTTTTAGAGGCCATTAGCCCAATGAATAAAAATGTATCGGGCGGGTTTTTTAATGATTTTGGACAAGAGTATATTATACGGGGTTTGGGCCAAACATCCTCTGTGTCTGAACTGCCCAATATTTTAGTCAAATCAAATGGTGATATGCCCGTTAAATTAAGCGATATCGCTGATGTAAAGGTGGGAGGATCTCCTAAAATCGGGGCCGCGTCTATTAACGGTAAAGATGGGGTGATTATCGTTGTTCAAAAGCAACCCGATGCCAACACACTCAAATTAAGTCAAAGAATCGATGCGCTTCTTGCGAGTATGCATACCACACTACCTCCAAACATCACCATACATACCGATATTTTTCGCCAAGCGGACTTTATCAATGTTGCATTGCAAAATGTGTTACGGGCCCTAATCGAAGGGGGCTTATTCGTCATTGTGATTCTCTTTTTATTTTTAATGAATTGGCGGGTAACCGTTATTTCGATTATTACGATTCCTATTTCACTGCTGGCTGCGGTGCTTAGCTTGAAATTCCTTGGGCTAACCATTAACACCATGAGCTTGGGTGGCATGGCCATTGCCATTGGGTCTTTGGTGGATGATGCGATTATTGACGTGGAAAACGTGTTCAAACGGGTCAGGCAAAATGCCTTACTACCTGCGTCTGAAAAACAGCCATTATTTGACGTTGTCTTTGATGCGTCTAGCGAAATTCGTCAGTCCATATGGTATTCCACACTTATTATCATTACTGCGTTTATTCCACTGTTCTTTTTATCGGGAATGGAAGGCCGTCTGTTGCGGCCTCTTGGTATTGCCTTTGTGGCCTCACTGATTGCATCGACCATTGTGGCGCTGACGCTAACACCGGTACTCTGTCATATTTTCTTGGGTAAACACCAGCCCAAAACCGAACTAGACCCTGCAATGATCCGCTGGTTAAAATCCGTGTACAAACGCTTACTCACCGGTGCATTAAAGGTGCCAAAACTAATTCTAACCAGTTCTTTTCTTGCCTTTGTGCTTAGTATTTTATTGGCCATGCAGTTGGGGCAAAACTTCTTGCCGCCATTTAACGAAGGTTCTTTGGTGATTAATGTAACGTCTATTCCCGGTATTTCGTTGGATGAATCCAATACGATTGGCACGCAGGTGGAACGACTGTTAGCGGGCATTCCAGAAGTAAACTCCGTTGCCAGGCGCACGGGTAGAGCGGAACTGGATGAACATGCACAAGGAGTAAATGCGTCGGAGTTTGATGTGCCCTTTACTCGAAAACACCGAAGTCAGGAAGCATTTTTGAGCGACGTTCGTGACAAACTAAGCACTCTTGGTGGTGTGAGCGTGTCTATTGGGCAACCTATCGGGCACCGCATTGACCATATGTTGTCTGGCACGCGTTCTAACATCGCGATAAAACTATTTGGCTCAAATTTGAATGGGCTGTTTCAGCTCGGCAAGCAAATTGAATCTACGATAACCGATATTCCTGGGGTGGTGGATGTGAATGTAGAACAACAAATTGAAATTCCACAGATTCATATTAAACCCAAGCACGCATTATTAGCCAAATATGGCATTCGTTTAACTGACTTTTTGACTTTTATCGATGTGGCCTTTGCGGGGGAAACGGTGGGGCAATTCATCGACGGTAATATGCGGAACGACATTGTGCTTAAATTACAACCAAACGCGCGTAATAAAATAGATGCCATCAAGCGCACGCGCTACTTAACGCCGCAAGGTGAGTCTATACCGCTTTACTATGTTGCTGATATTAAATCGTCTTCAGGCCCTCACACCATCAACAGAGAAAATGGACAAAGAAAAGTCGTCGTCGCCGCAAACGTTTCGGGCCGCGATTTAGTGCACACTGTGAACGATATTCGTGCTGCCATACAAGGCAGCATTACCCTACCAAAAGATGTCTATATCGAGTATGCCGGTCAGTTTGAAAATCAAAGGTCCGCATCTCAGCTGATCTTTTTCGCATCCATTATAGCCATTATGATCATTTTTTTCTTACTTGTTCAGGAGTTTGGTTCCGTTCCATTAGCCTTAATTATTTTGGTGAATTTGCCGCTTGCACTGATGGGAGGTATTGTTTCGGTTAAGCTTACTACTGGCATCATCAGCATCGCCTCGCTGATTGGCTTTATTACGCTGTTTGGCATTGCTGTTCGAAATGGTATGCTGTTGATTTCCCGCTACAAAGCTGAGTCCGATAGCCAAGAGTCTGAAGATGAAGCGATCATCACAGGTTCTCTAGATCGCCTAGCACCCATTTTAATGACAGCCCTAACCACAGGCCTTGCACTAGCGCCACTGGCCATTCGTTCAGATGTGGCTGGAAATGAGATTCAAAGCCCCATGGCGGTGGTTATTCTGGGTGGCCTGTTAAGCTCTACTTTCTTGAATCTTTTTGTGATTCCTATCGTTTACAAACTATACCGAGGAAATGTTTTTTCTATGCGAATACCCGCTGTTTTTAAAGTGTTTGTTGTGACATTGTTACTTGTGAGCGTTTCGTCGCCCGCTATGGCATCCCAATTCGACGATATGGCAGGTACAATTACTGATCATCACCCCCGCTTCGTTTTACTTAAAGAACAAGTGGTAGCGAATAAAGCCCAATCGCGGGTTGGGCTCTCGTTAAAAAACCCAGAGTTATCGGGTAGTGTTTTAGATGGCCCCTTTCAAGAAACCGAATTGGAGATTTCCCAGGAATTCAATTTTCCTACAGCGTATTACTATCGGGCAAAACTGAGGCGCTTAACCGATAAGGAACAGGATGACTACCTGGCTTTTCAACGTTTTGAGTTGAATAAAGCTGTTCGGCTATCGCTTATTGAGCTGGCTTTTCTTAATAAAAAACTGAGTTATTTAGAAAAACGGGTGGCCTTGGCCAAAAAAGTGGTGCAAAGTCGAGAACGTTCTTACCAGCAAGGTCAATTGAGCATTGTGGCGCTGAGTAAGGTAAAAACCGATTTAATGCGTAAAAAAGCTCAGCTAGAATTGCTCCGCCAGCCTAGAGAACGCTTGATACAAACCCTCAAACTTTGGGGCCAATATGACGATGACACAAACTTACGGCGCTTACGTTACCCTCGCGTTCGCGACCATTACCCAATTAAATATGCTGATTGGCAGGTGAATAAACACCCAAAATTGCGCTATTTAAACGCTGTATCAAAGAAATCTGATGCCGCCATATCACTTCAAAAGGCGGAAAACTGGCCTGATTTTGCTATTGGTTACCGCCAAGCATATGAAGATGAAGAACGATTCGACGGATATCGGGCGGCCATTTCCATTCCCTTTCGGGAAAATGCATACAAAGTAGATGCCAAGGAAAAACAAGCGCGCGTCATTGCCGCTCAAGTGACTCTCGAGCCCCTCCTATTGGAAAGTGACATTAGCCTTCTTGTTAGTCAATTTAATCGACTTTACAACACGATGCGCGAATTTGAGCGCACCATTAACACTCTCAATGATGCCCGAAGTCTTAACAACGCCTACGAAATTGGACAGTTATCCGCCACGGACTACTTCTATGAACTCAACTTTTATTATGATGCGATTGACGATTTTCTTGAAATGGAAAAGCACGTGCAATTAACATTTCAGGAAGTGGCTGTGCTGACTCTGTAAAACAGCCTAGATATACTGCGCCACACCGTAATCCACGAACAAACTAAAGCACAATAAGGTTAATCTGACGGTCCTCTGTGACAATCTCGCGGTATTTTAGATCCGCCTCCATTTCATTTTTCACGTGGATAATCTCGTGATTGTGTAAATGCGCGCTCAGCGAATCGGCTAATCCACTGTCCGTGTCGATGACTAATATGATTTTATTGTTTGAAATGCTACTCATAATATACCCTCTTTTTCTGGATTCTGGATCGAGTCCAGGATGACACTGTTTTGCAAAACAGCCAAAAATTTTCCCCTACCTTAATATTTCGATACACCTAGTGCGAACCTTTAGTAATGAAAGCGGCACTGCAGGATGGTGATTGCGTCGTTCTCAACCTTATACACCAGGCGCTGTTATCGGTTAATGCGCCTGGACCAGCACCCTTCTAATCTGTGCTCTCAATTTACGGTTATGGTTGAAAAATTCATTTTCTAACGCTTCGAATGCCACTTGTCGAGCGCTTGGGTCTTGCAACCCTGGAAAAGCATTAAAAATTTGCACCACGCCACTCGCAAATTGCCTCTCTGGAAAGTGTTTTTTAAAGATATGCCACCCTCTGTAGGTGCCTCTGCGTCGGCCCAGGCAATTCTTCTTGGTCCTTGCGTTGGGGTCGGTCCGGTAGATTCTCTTTCCTGATATGGAGGTGGGTTACCCTCTGTTGAGGGCGTCCTACTCCAATCGCCGAACGAGGATGGAGAGGTTGGTGCGGGTGGCGCGCTTGGTACAGGAAATTGTTCTGGCCATGCAGTGCCTGGACCGACTGATCAGAGATGAGGGTCTTGAGTATAAACCCAAATTTGCTCCGAGCGCATTTCGCTTAGTCGAAAGGTGCCAAACAGAACCGGATCTCTGCGAAGCCCTGCAGGGTGGTGAGCAGCCAACAGAGTTTTTAGCGCAATTGCTTGCCGTTAAACTACGTGATGACATCTCAGACGATATGCCCCCTGAAGTATTACAACTGTGTAGACGTCACGCACTCGCCCACTTGAGCGCCCTTCAAAGAGAAGAGGGGACGGACTACGACAGACAGTTGGCAATACATATAAGGCAATTGGAAGAGTCTAGTGAATTGCCTGCAAATGTTGAGTTTTTGTATACCATTTTAGATATTGATGGCTATTATACCGGCGAGACGGTGACACTACCCCAACTCTTTGCCATGATCCAAACACCGGAATTCTATGAGCATGGAAATGGTGCTACTCGCGCCAATTTCGTTCGTAATATTACCCAACTGTAATGCCCCCGATTAAGTCAAGCCAAAATAAGAGAGTGTTTGTTGGCGCCATTAAATCCCGTTCAAACAGTGTTACTCGGGCACATCAAACCTAAAACGAATCCATGCACCAAGTCTCTCAGTATAAGCCATTAGTATGGCTTGAAACCTAACCAGAAAAGGAATCGATCTCCTAAATTCCACAGTCCCATCCTCTCGATACTCAACCCACCCCTCACTTAATAGGGATCGATCTATACCAGCTAAAGTCTGCAATACTTC
>JAQBTH010000060.1 GCA_027623425.1 bacterium
GCTCACGCACGAGCAGGCCTTAAGCATGATGGGAAAGTGGGGCGTTAGCCTATGGTTAAAGGCCCAAGGGCAGGGGAGTCAATCATTAAACCCACCGGGTGAACGCAAGTCCATCAGCCACGACAGTACCTTACCACGGGATAGTTCCGACCCCGTTTTATTACGAAAAATACTGGCTAAGTTAACAGAAGAAACCGCCTACGAATTACGAAGAGAAGGTTGGAAAACACAAAAAGTCACCCTAAAACTGCGCTATTCCGACTTCAAAACATACACCAAACAAGTCACCATTTCCCCAACAAACCACGACGACCAATTATTAGACATTGCCTGGCATTTGTTTCAAGACCTACACAGCAGGCGGGTTCAAATCCGATTAATTGGTATTTCATTGGGGCAACTGAAACATGAATACACCTTAAATCTATTTGAAGACAATAAAAGGAAAGACCAGCTGTATAAGGTCATGGATTGTATTAAAATGCGCTTTGGCAAAAAATCAATTGCAAGAGGTGCCTGCGCATGAAAAGCACTCCATCGCCCGTCATTCACCTACATTGCCATAGCAACCATTCCTTACTTGCCAGTGGATTTAGCCCAGAAGAAATAGCACTGCAAGCGAAGAAATGGCTGATGAGTGCCGTTGCCATCACCGATACAAACAGCGTTTCAGGCGCCATTCAATTTTACAACGCCTGCAAAGCCTTGGGGGTTAAGCCCATTATTGGGGCACAAATCACCCAAGAAAATAACCCACACAGCGAAGTGGTGATTTTGGCTAAAAATAGAGCCGGTTACCAAGCGTTATGCCAGCTGATTACCCGTAGGCAACTAAACAAATCCGTGCGCATTATATCCGAACTGCGGCGGCTGCATCAGTTAGGGCACACGCAAAATCTGATTTTATTCACGCCCTGTTGGACTATTTTAGAAGCCATGAAGCGCGATGGTATTCCCATTTATGCTGAATTAACTCTAGGGGGCGGATATAGAGAAGAGCAATGGTACCTGACTTGCAAAAAAATTCAAGCAGCGGGCATACCCATTTTAGCCACCGCAGCGGTACGTTTTGCGGAAAAAGAAGGATTTGACTTACTGCGCATTTTAAGGGCCATTGAACAAAATTGCAGCCCAGACAATTTAAGCAAAGACGCCCTTTTAAACAGCACTCCAGAGCACTATTTTAAGTCCACTGAGGCCATGAATAATACGTATTTCCAGTACAAAGAAGCCTTAGAGAATAGCTGTAAAATCGCAGAGAGCTGCACCATTGATTTAGAACAAAGCAAATGGGAATTACCACAGTTTCAAACAGAAAGGCCCCAACGGCTTCTGAACCATCTTGCCTGTTCGGGGCTACGCGAGCGGGTTAATATACTAAACCCAGCCTATCTTAAGCGCCTGCGCTATGAATTAAACATGATTAGGCGCATGGGGTTCACCCACTACTTTTTAGTGGTTTGGGATATACTCCAATATGCCAAGGCAAATCGCATTCCATCCATTGGGCGAGGATCAGCGGCCAATAGCCTAGTTTCCTATACATTGGGAATCACCCATGTAGACCCTATTATGCATAATCTATATTTCGAGCGATTTCTAAACCCACACCGTAGCAGTCCACCCGACATTGACCTAGACTTTTGCTGGCGCAGACGCCGTAAAATTCTGGCCTACGTATTTAAAAAATATGGGGCCAAACACGTAGCCATGATAGCCACCATTAACACATTAGGCTTACGCTCAGCTTTTCGGGAAGTAGGGCGAACGTACGGGCTAAATGAAACAGAACTAAGCGCCATCACCAAAAAATTACCTCACATGAGCCAATCCATTCCAGACATAGCAGAACTAAAACAATATTACCCCGCATGCCAAAATCTACCACTAGAATTAACCCCCTATAATGCCGTCTATAAGTGGGCTCAGGCCGTGGCACAGTTCCCACGGCATTTTTCAGTGCATCCTGGTGGCATTATTATTACCAAAAATCCCATTAGCCACTTTACCGCGCAACAGGCATCTGACAATGGGCTTGTGGTAACCCAACATGACATGTACAGCATGGAATCCATCAAACTGCTTAAAATTGACCTACTGGGAAACCGCAGCATCAGTGTGTATTGCGATGCCATAGATTTAATTAAGAAAAATGGCCACACACCGCCCCCCACCGACAATCTAGACGCGGTTTACGCAGACCAAAAAACACAAGATCTAATCCGAACAGGTGCCACAATGGGTTGTTTTTACATTGAATCGCCGGCCATGCGTCAATTGCTAAAAAAATTACAGACCAGCACATTTGAAGGGCTAACAGCAGCCAGCTCCGTCATTCGCCCGGGTGTAGCTAGCAGCGGCATGATGCAGGAGTATATTGCCCGATCAAAGCAACACCACCCCAGCCACTACCTACACCCCAAAATGCAAACCATATTAAAAGACACCTATGGTGTCATGATTTACCAAGAGGATTGCCTTAAAGTGGCCCATCAATTAGCGGGAATGAGTTTAGCCGACGCTGATATGCTGCGGCGCGCCATCAGTGGGAAGCAGCGTTCCAATACCCACCTGGCAAAATACAAAAACCAATTCATCACAGGTGCCCTTAAAGAAGGGGTCCCCAATGCCGCCGCCCAAAAAATTTGGGCTCAAATAAGTTCCTTTGGCTCGTATTCGTTCTGCAAAGCACACTCGGCATCCTATGCCATATTCAGCTTTCAGGTTGCCATGTTAAAGGCCCATTTTCCTGCTGAATTCATGGCATCAGTAATCAGTAATGGCGGGGGCTTCTATGACACAGGTGCCTATATCGCCGAATGCAAACGCATGGGGCTTGTTATTGAACTTCCCTCGGTTAATCACAGCCAAATTAGCTACACGGGACAGGGAAATACAGTGCGCATTGGGCTGATGCAACTCAACAATTTCCCCCTCGATGTCAAAAAAAACATTGTCGCAGAGCGCGAAGAACATGGTCCATATCGGCATTTTTACGACCTCTTGAGTCGGGTCAGAATATCCAAACGCGAAGCGGAGGTTTTAATTCTTTCAGGTGCGTGCAACTGTTTTGGCCAAAAACAAAGTGCCTTACTAATGGAATTGTCCTTGCGTTATAACGCAATAAAACAGTTATGCGCATCTCAGGACAGCACCCCTTTCTTATTCCCAGAAATTAAACTTCCCGAGCTATACATTCCCTGTCTGGAAGACTATGCCACACATCAAAAATGCCAATATGAATTGGAACACTTGGGAATAATGGTAACGCGCCACCCACTGCAACTGTACGCCCCCATAATGGATGCCAATCGCAGTCACATTAAAGCCATCCGCCAGTCACGTATTACATCAAAGGGCTTAATGGCATACCCAAAAAAAGACATTGAAATAATAGGGGGCTGCATCAGTTCCAAAACATTCCGAACAAAAAAAACAGGTAAACAAATGAAATTTATGTCCATGGAAGATTTAGATGGCACCTTCGAAGTCACGCTATTCCCCGATATCTATGAACAGACAGCGGAAAATACCCACAACTACGGCCCCTACATAATACAAGGAACCGTAGAAATGCAATTTGGCGTGCCCAGCATCACAGCAAGAACAATTCATGTCATTCCCGCGTCCTCTGTCATTCCCGCGAAGGCGGGAATCCAGTCTTAATTCTGGGCCCCAGGATCAAGTCCAGGGTGACGGATGATATAAGAACGGGGTGAAAACAAATTAAACCATTTTTGAGATCTTGAAGGTTATGCGTTTATCTAATAAATATGCCAAAATAATGAGAATATAATTTGAAATTCATTTGGCAAAAATGACGATAGTAATTAAACACCCAAGATAGAGGAATGCCTTGTATAAAAGAATCGCAACACAATTTCGACTTAAACCCTATGAAAGCGCGATGGAAAGTGTACTTAGAGGTGAATTGCCAAGTGAACTAATGGCGTTTCTAGGCTCGGGTATTTATAAACCTGGCTTAATGCAACAATTAGCTGAAAAAGGGTTTCTAATCATGCCAAACCTCGAGGTTGAAACAGACGAAACAGTGGATTGCCCCATAACAAGAGAGCCACTCCTTTCGTACAAAAATGGAGCCTTGGAACTGGTCTATTCTGTGGCAGAAATAGCAAATGAGCCAAGAAAAGTAAAGATATCATTATCAAGTAAGGAAGGCAGTCAACATTTATTTTTCCCAGCAAAGAGCGGCCTTGTAAACAACGATATGGCAAATGCACCGTTAGTGGGATTCGGAAGGATACAGTTTCAAGAAGGAAAGCCTTGCGCGAATCGTTTTTATTTAAGAGAAGGGCCAAAGGATCAATGGGGTGAGGGGCTAAAGCCGTTTAGAGAGGTACATGCCGCAAAAATGATAGATCTAATAGGATGGGCAGATAAAAGCTTAAACCCAGCTATAATCCGGCGAGTAATAGAGACAAAAAACGCAGTGCCAACCGATTTGAAATACGAGATACAGTCGCTTCACTTATTGCCACTAAGTAACTTGCTGACAAAGACGCCGTTTCCAAACGCGAAGAAAATCGCTTCATTGGTAAAAACAATCATAACAGGCACAGACCCAGACAAGGTAAAAGCAGCCATTGAAACAATGCGAACCTACTTAGCAAGGCCCAACAAAAATATGGTAATAATGACCATTGCAAACGCCATTCTGGAACGACTAAATCCCGACGCCTTATTAGACCAATTTGCGGTTAAGTTAAGCGTCAATTTCGATGGAAGTTTAGACTTTGAAATAAACCCAAAAGGTCAATTTCTGATGTTCGCCAATTTTGACATACAGCAAATAACCCATATATTAGATTTTTTATGGAAGGCATCCCTCAGTCCAATGAGGGGGTTTAGAATAGCACAAATTGAAGCCATGACGCTGTGCGACAATGGCTTAGACGAATCCAATTTCCCCAAAATTTTATGCCACTATGTGGGGTTGAAACAATTAACTTTATATAACAATCCAGATTTACACATGATACCGGATGATTTAAGCGTCTTACCAAACGTGGTGCAAATAGCAACAACGGCCTGCATATCCCCGCAATTAAGACACCATTTAGAGGAAAATAAAAGAAAACCATTCAGACCCGATGATCCGCTAAAACCGATCTAAAACTACGCTTAATTTTGATCCTGATGATAAGGAAGCAGAAGCAGCCCACCCAGAATACGCTCACTGCAATCCATCAATTCATCTCCCAATGAATTCCAAGGATAAACTCTGAAATTAAAGTCGAGTTCAAATCGGTTAATACGATGGTACTCCAATCGCACCGTATTAATAGTGGGATTTTCTGTTTTAAACGGGATAAACGAACGATCGCTATTGTAAAAGCTTATCCCATCAAGCACCGTTTGCCAGTGCGAGAATAAAAACGACTCACAGCGCAAAACTGCCGGATGATCCAGCCCAGAACTAGCCCGCTCAAGCCCCTCCCAATGCTGCTCTAAAAATTGAAAGGCAGAAGAAATAGACTGCATATGCTGTGCAGAACTGAACGGAAAACGCGCATGAAACTGATTAACATGAACCGAATTGGATAATCGATCATGAAGCATAACAACTAGCTCACGCAGTTCAGACGCCGTTTCAGGCAGCTTAATGGGTTTTTTAAACCCAATAAAATCAATGATAGCGCGCCTCCTGGATAGCTGAGGCGAATTCATGGCACCAGTAAGTTTAATGGGTTTAAACGTGGCATTAATCAGCTGCAGAATGGGTAAAAGCTGAGCCACATGGTTGACTAAGGGAAACAGAGCCGATTTATAAGTTTTGCGATCCAAGGCCGTGCCACCAAGTGGATTCGCCTTTTTATCAAAAACAGTCGGGCCCACTGTAATACAATTTAACAAACGCGCTTCAAGTTCCCGTGGAGGCTTAAGTCCGCTACCCAGTGGCAGGCTGGTGGCCGCGTTTAGCAAAGCTGAAAATTGTTTAAAAACAGAATTAAGTGGGGTGATTGAAAGTGGTATTTCAAGCGCTTTAACCAAAACACCTTCCCACCTAGGAACAGTAAAGCGCGAAAGTATACCATTAAGATGCAGCGCCAATTGGGTATAATCCGCTATAACACGCGCTTCCATACGTTTGTGGGTCGTCGTCCATATAGCCGATATTTCTCGACGACTTGCAATGCGCCTAAAAAATGTACCATTATTGGGTTTATCAAAATATACATAAATTTTCATCAAAATACAGATTAGCGTAATAACGGAAAATGGAAAACCAAATATTAGAAATACATGAAATCAGAGGGGAAAATATAACGACAATTAGTATTCAGAGCATTCAGAAACCAATGTATACTATTATTAAGAAATATTACCTAGCGAATAAGGATGAGTATGTTTAGACGAATAAGCGCAGAAAATAAAGAAAGCTTAGACTTGGTTGCAGTTACCCAAAAATGGAGTGAAACACTCGAAACAGGGAGTCTTCCTTCTGCGGTATTTTTAGCGTTAAAAGAAGCCCTTCCATACATGAGCCAAAGAGGACGCCTAAGCGCACATGCGATTGCATCACTGCAAAACCGCGCTCAAGAAGTCAAAAAAAAGGGGTTTCAATTGCCCTGCTTAGACGGTTTAAGTAGGGGGGAATCCATTTTGTGTCCTATTTTTTCAGAGCCACCCGTATTCCAGGAAGGCAAGACATCCGTATTATGGGTAGTCGCTTCCAGAAGTGGCTCTAATATCGTTCTTGAGCCCACAAGCAAAGACGGCATCTATTCCCTATACGATGAATCCTCCAACGGACTGAGTTATGAAGATCCATATAAACGTGAATTGTTCGGGATAATCAAGATCCAAGCAAGCAAAGGAAAACAACCAGAAACGACGCTGTTTGATTTATCCACCTACGATTTGCGGTCAGAAACGCCTTTCGTAAACATCCTGCATAATATGTACTCAACACAGATGGCAAAAAACACACAGATAGGAGACCCATCCGACAGCGCAATAACGTTTAAAACATTCAGAGAAATGGATGCCAGTCAGCGGTATGCGCTTACACTGCATCAGCTAGTAGGACTAATGGAAACAACCCCTTTAAAAAGGGGTGATGTGCTTACCCAACAGATTCAATCCATTCGATATAATTTGCGAGCTCTATTAATCCCAACAGGCCCCACTTATAAGAATGCAACAGAACTAGAGGCCAATTTCGTTTCACTACGCGCATCACTAAACCAATTGATAGAAAACACACCGAATTTAGACGGTACCCTAAAGACCCTTTTAACACAAATCCTCACCCAATTAAATGACCACCGGTGGTTTGATTCAAACTGTTTTGAACAAGTTCCCCACCCAACAAAAATGATAGAAATCATGTTCGCATCTGGTAAAGTAAAATCAATTGCGGATGTATTAAGACAACCCGCCAGAACCGGAAACACACTAATGTTATGCAACGCCACACCCGCACAACTTGACACCATATTCCACTTTTTAGACTTAAAATCAGCCGATCCCACCTGCCATTTCAATTGGTCCCAAATAAACATAATTGCCCTAAATAAATGCAACCTAGAAGATCTACCCCCACGTTTGTTCCACGCCACAAACCTACTGCAATTAGTATTAAAGGCAAATGAAATAAAGGTATTACCAGACGAAATCTGTACATTTAAACAGCTACGCGTACTTGAAATCCATCAGAATCCACTAAATACAATCCCCGACGCATTAGACGCACATTTCGTAACGCAATATCTAAATGAAGATGTTTACGATCCTGCTGACGGTATTCCAGAACATCTAAATCCAAGGTTTTTGTATGGAGGCAAAGGCTCCACACTTCATAATAGCATCAGTCAAAACCTATATGACTTATCAAATAGGCACAACTTCGGTGACTAAAATCCAAATTAAGGAAACGCATGTACCACCGAATAAAGGCCCCACATATGTTTAAACGAATAAGTGCAGAAGATAAAGAATCTAGCGATATTATCTGCGCCGTGAATCGGTGGGGCACCATAATGGAATTGAAAAATCTTCCCGAGTCCGTCGTATCAGCGTTAAAAAAAGCATGGCCATTCTTCAAGCCATGCACCGTGAGCAAAAAACAACAAGCGGCACTAACCCGTTTATGGTGCAGTTTATTCATCGGTGGCTTGGTGCGCTTATTTTCATAGGCGTCTGGGTGTTATTTGCCCAAACCATTCGGCATAAATTAAATCATTTTATTGCAATTCACTATTTTGGATTGGCCTTACTAACCACATGCCAGTATATGTTGGGCGTGTTTACTCTGTTATTTAAGGTGCCACTACCCCTAGCGTTAATGCACCAAGGCTTAGGCGCCATTTTGCTAGGAGTAATGGTAATGATCGTGTTTGATCTAAGGCATATGAAGTCTATTCAATAGCTGCTTTTGCCCGATGGCTATTTCCACGTCCACCGTTATCTTCTTCATCGGAAAATCTGTCGAAATCATCGGCACCTGTTTCTTTAGGGAATGAGAAATTAGCCCGACGCATAGGTGAAGATGGAAGAAAAGCGTTACGCGTAGGTGAGCCAACCGCTGACGTTCGGCCTGAGGTTGGACCTGAGATTGGTGTTGCGGATGACGCAGATAATGGTCGTCTTCCAAGTAGCACCATGCCAGTTGGTGATGGAGCTGATGCTTGTATTGGTGATGCTGGTGGTGTCGCCGCGATTGCTGACCATGAGCGTGCTTGAGCAGGTGCTGTGACGGCGGGGTGAGGTCTTACAATAGGAATCGATCCTGTACCTTGTTGTGCCTGGGGCCCTACATGTTGAATTGGGGGTAATTGGTCTGCTATAAAAACTCATTAATTTTAGTTATTCTAACAACAATAAATACTAACACAAATCTAACAAAACACAAATGACACCATTTACTAATCAATGTGAGCCATAGAAAACAAATAAATAAAGTGGTTGAAAACCACTCGTTTTAGTGGTAAATTAAATGGGTGAGTAGAAAACAATAAAAACGGAGGAATCAAGCATGGATAAGACGATTGTTTGCCTAGATATGGACTGCTATTTTGTGTCGGTAGAAAGACTCGTCAATGCTAATTTAAAGGGAAAGCCCGTGGTTATTGGTGGGCCCGCCAAAAGCCGCGGGGTTGTATCCGCATGTTCATACGAAACCCGCGATTATGGCGTCCGTTCAGGAATGTCTTTAACCGAAGCGTACCATCGGTGTCCGAAGGCTGTTTTTATGACCAGCACACCTGGCGTGTACAGCGAGTATTCCCGTAAAATCAAAATGTATCTAGAAAAATGGGTGCCAATTGTGAGTCAGGCATCAGTTGATGAATTTTATTTAGACATTACCGGTTGCGAGCGCCTATATGGCAATCTTTATAATTTTGCATGGAATTTAAAGTTGGGTTTAGAAAAAGAGCTAGGGCTACCAGCCAGCATGGGAATGGGCCGCCACAAGCACATTGCAAAAGTGGCCTGTAACATGGCCAAACAACAAGGTTTTATTTATGTACAACCCCACGAAGAAAAGCATTTTTTAAGTGGACTACCCATCAATTCCATTCAAGGCGTTGGTAAAGAAACAGAAAAGTCTCTAATTGCACGGGGATTTACCCGTGTGGAACATCTCGCACAGCTCACGCACGAGCAGGCCTTAAGCATGATGGGAAAGTGGGGCGTTAGCCTATGGTTAAAGGCCCAAGGAGAAGGCAGTCAGTCACTAAGTGGGGGTGATGCGCAAAAATCCATTAGTCATGACACCACATTGCCAAAAGATACAAGTGATAGCCGTGTTTTAAGAAAAATAGTAGCGCGTTTAAGTGAAAAAATAGGCTATGACTTACGAAAAGAGGGATGGAAAGCAAGAAAGATCACATTAAAATTGCGCTATTCCGATTTCAAAACCCATACAAAACAAATCACCATTGCCCCAACGCACCATGATGACACCATTTTTAATGTGGCTTGGAGCTCCTTTGAACTGTTAAATACTAGGCGGTTGCAGATCAGAATGGTAGGGGTGAGCGTGGGTGAGCTTGAGCATGAATACACATTGTCGTTATTCGAAGATGCCCAAAAAAAAGACGATCTTTACGCAGCAATAGATAAAATTAAAAATAAGTTTGGAAAGTCATTCATTTGCGCCGGGCGAAGCTTCGATGCCCTAAATCAGAAAAAAAGAAACAAGAATCGCAATGTATGCACTATACCTGAGACTCACAGCGCAGCATTTAACGCTGAGATTACGGAATCATCAGATCAAAACAAAGCGCAGTTCGCCACCAAACGTATGAGAGGTGGGCGATTTTCGGAAGGTCAAGGCATAATGCCAAGCGAGAATCGCAATGTATACACTATACCTGAGACTCGCAGCGCGGCATTTAACGCTGAGATTACGGAATCATCAGATCAAAACAAAGCGCAGTTCGCCACCAAAC
>JAQBTH010000061.1 GCA_027623425.1 bacterium
GAATTCTCTTAAAAAAATGGTCACAGTTCCCGAGGCGGTACTCAGTACCATTTCAACCTGTCTGAACCAAGTGTCCGCACTTTTTTCTGAGCGTGCGACCAAACCGACAGATCAAAACCGACGGGCCGTTTTACGCCTTAAAGAAACCCTTTTAGCCTTACTTGATGGTCACCCACATACGTGTATCACGGATACAACCAAAAAGAATGCAACACTAAATACCACTCACACATTAAATGTTACTACCGACAAAATGACTTACATTGAACGCAACAAAATGACTAAAACCGTGATTAAATTTGATATGGAATCCATGGTGCTACGCGTAAATGACGTACCAGCGAAAGACGGGGGTATTCATATGGTATTTGATAAATTAGAACACATGGGTAACTTGCTTTCTCGCGGCGACGCTGAATTGTTTGTCAAAGATGGCAAATAAGGTAGATGGACTATCTACAACGGTTATATCGACTTTTCAATCGGGTGATACGATGGCATTTAAGCAGGTATATGATTTAAGTTTTGAGTATCTTTTCCACGTGATTTTAAAAATGGTGCATCATCGCGAAGATGCGCAAGACTTGGCCCATGATGTGTTTGTGAAGATTTATGAAAAACGCGCTCACTTTAACCATAGCTGCTTGTTTTCGACGTGGTTATATCGCATTGCAACAAACCACACGCTTAACTTTTTAACCCAACAACAGGGGCGACGCAAGAAAGAATCGGCTATTTATTTTTGGAATAACCCCTCTGGGGCTGGCGATTGGGAACATGAATTAGATGATGATGGTCAATTATCGGAATTACTAATGGGCATTAAACCAGAGTACCGCATTTGCCTAGTGATGCATGAGTTGGACGATTTAAGCTACGACACAATCGCTGACACCTTGGACATTAGTTTAGGCACAGTAAAATCTAGAATCAATCGGGCAAAAACCCAACTTAAAGACTTACTCGCTGCCGCAAAAGCAGGTCAAACTACCCCTGTTTCTGGATAGTCGCTGACACCCGATCCCACACTGCTGACTTAGTGGCATCAACGTGTTGTGATGGCCCACCCATTGGCGCTGTGATGCCGATTTCATTTGCTAATCCCGTGGCGCGTGATGCTCGGCTAGGCATACTGCGAGAGTCGTTGGATAAGACGTGGTCTAGAGACACGGTTGCCGGTGTTGCTTGCTGTGGTTGGGAAGGGCGAGACTGCTTGAGCAGGGATGCGGCTTTTGCGGTTTTGCCTGAATCGCTTACCTTTTTAAGGGTCGCTGGGGAAATTTCGCTGTCGATACTGCCCGTATTTAAGACGTCTTCGCTGCCACTTTTTGCGCTAGATGGCTGATGTGTGGATTGATTTTGATTGGCACTATTTAAACGATCCATATCCTTATGTTCCTATATTGGGCATGATTGCGCAAAGTATTTTTTCCAAATTAAAGGTTACTATTTGCTATGATTTAAACAAGTAGGCCAATGAAAAGGTTCCCACACGGATTTATTGTTGCTGGAACTTTTTATCACTTTCGATTGTTTAACCGTTAAAATAAAGATGATGACAGGAGAATACCATGGACCACATTAATGCACAGGATTTACACGCAGTAGGCAAACAAAAGACCACTGAAGCAGAGGGTACACAATCCCTTCAAGTGGATGGCGATCAATTGGCAAAAATAAGCGCTCGCAAGGATATCAGTAACGCGTCGTCTGTTTTAAAAGGGCTTCGCTCAGACACTGACGAAGGTATTCATTCTGACAGCGACATGAGTTCTGCACCTACCTCGTTGCGATCGTCTCTTGAATCATTGGATTCGGCAACGGATGTGGACGCACCAGTTTTGAATGATGACGTGCAACACATGGATGCGATTTTAGATCTACATGAACATGATGTGGCATTAGAGGTATTTGAAAAATGCCCATCGGCATTTGCTTGGAAGGCGCTAACAAATGGCCGATTCGGGTTTCGTTCAAAGGCATTAAAATCCTTAGATAAAGACATTCAAAATTATATGAGTGCGCCGTTTAAACCCGATCATTTGGCCGAGGAAACTTACCATTTGGTGCGTTTGCATAACAGTCTAAAGGCATATCAAAGCGCGCACCCGAAATCAAATGCTGTCATGGTTGACCAATTATTAAGTGAAACAAGCGAAGCGATTAAAACCCAACAGGCCTATATAAGCGAAATGAAACAGGACGTTGAAGACCCACTAGCCGGTGTGAGCGCCCAATTTAAAGCCGTAAAACCATCTGATAACCAATTAAAGGCTGATGCGAAAGCGGCGATTGAAACAGGGTCGTCATACAAGGTGCGTGATTTTAAGTCTCTAAAAACGTTGATGTCTACCGCCAAGCGCAGCACAAATCCTGAAAAAACATCTCGTTTCTTGAGCGTTTACAACCAACAAGTGGCCCCAAAACTAACCCGTGAATCCGATGCGTTGGAATATATGGCGGTTAAATTGGCCTATTTAAAATTAAATGTGGGTGATGAGGTGAAAATGAATGTGACTGAGCATGCCTCTGCGTCACGCAAAAGCCCCTATGCCCATTCCTACAAAGTAACCAATACCTTCATCGATCGCTCTGGCGAATCAGATATGGTGGGTTATACGTTTGCGCCTTTTAAATCTGATGGTAGCCAGGATGAGGTTTCTAACCCGATCGTTGTGTTTCGTGGCACCGCATTTACCATGGATAGAGCGGCTGCGGCAGACGGGCATGGAAAAGGCATTAATGATGATAGAGACCGTAATGGCATTGGATTTAGATCGTTTTCAAAACATGAAGACCAAGTGTCGGCTTGGATACAAGGGCAGTTGGCTGCAAACCCATTTCGAAGTGTGAGTGTGATTGGGCATAGTTTAGGCGGCACGTTGGCTTCACGAGCGATGTGCGCCTTACCCAAAGAGTCGCAGGCACGCGTGCATGTAACCACCTTCCAAGCACCAGGTTTAGACGCGACAACAGCCGGAAAATTTGACCGCGCAAACGCCAAAAATGTGGTGCATCACATGAATGGTGGCGACCCTGTGGTGCGCTTTGGGTCTGAACATTTGCCCACCGCTGATGGCCAAGTTCAGTCGTACAAAGGTGCCAGGTTTAGCCCGAAATCAAACCATTTGGCCACGCCGGGTACAAAGCGCGTGCTTAATGGTTCTGATGAGGCCCGCTCTGCGGTTCCCGTTACAAACTTCAAACCTAAAACCGTCTACGAAGCCATTCGAAAATTCTTTGGGCGACGGTCTTAACAAATTAAATAATTTATTAAATTTGTTGCATCTTTAGGAAATTGAATTTATCCTGATCTGTACACTCCTTAATTAATTTCTAGGAGTGTATATAGATGGATCGTTTATTAAGTAATCGCCAAGGTGCTTTAGCAGGTTATGAAGGTCGACGGTTTTCCTCTGATCGTGCGCACAGAGATATTAAACTGTACGAAGATAATGCCACGGGCCACTATGGGGATAAAGCCCCTGTTGTAGTGGATATCGCTAATTCTCGAGGGCTCTCACTAACAGATACCGATGGCAATCGCTATTTAGATATGAGCATGGCGTATTCTACTGCTGCTGTAACGGGGTATACAGGCGCGCCTCGCGACCTTATCGATCTTATGTCACAAGGTAGTGTGTTACCTAGCCAGGCCGTTTATACGCCCCAATTATCACGCGCTTTAGAGCTTGCAAATCGCACCTTTGGGCCAATTGTGTATAACCCGCACTCGCAACCTACCCGCGTGTTGATGCTAAATACAGGTGGTGAAATTGTGGATGCCGTTCAACAAACGGTAAAGCGTTATTTTGGTGAATCAGACACTGTTATATTTATTCCTAAGGGAAATTTTAATGGCAGGCGTGAATTTGCGAACCGTGTAAACTCTCCTGATATTCCGGCGACTTTTGATGAAAGTGGCGCATTAAATGTGGATGCGCATCGCCGCTGTTTTATCGATTTTAATGACGCCGAACGGCTCAGTCATGCTGTGCAACGCGCTGAAAGAATGGGGCTAAGTCCGGCTATTTTACTTGAACCTGTTCAGGGTGAAGGCGGCGTGTACCCCGTATCTAATGACTACGTTTCCACAATTAATTCCCTACAACAAGACGGTCGCTTGCTGGTGGTTTCAGACGAAGTGCAAACATGGGGATCTGTTGGTGTTCGGCACCATGGGTCTGTTAGTCACTATCTTGGTTTAACTCCCGATATATTTATGACTGCGAAGTGCATATCCCCTTTTTACCCGATGTCATTGGCGGTCATGCGCGACTCAGTTGCCACTGCTGTGCGCCAAGAAGGCGGTACCTTTTCTGGCAATCCGTTTGCTTGTGCTAGTTTTACCCATACCATGCGTTTTGCCTTTACTCCTCAAGACCGCTTGGGCAGCCGAACGCCGTTGGATTACCTGGAACAAACGGGCTTAGAGCGGCAGGCGTTGTTTGCTGAAATGGGTAAAGAGAATCCGGCGCTTGCTGAAGTTGTAACAGTGGGACGTATGGGGGGGGATTCGGTTTAAAACGCCTGCTAGCGCAGCGCATTACCATGATCTACTTCTGCGTTCAGGTGAGGCACTCACTCCGCAAGATTTCCAAGATGCGGGCTTCACACCACCTGAGACTCACTATGCAGGTGTTGTACAAAAGGTAGCAGGTAAGGCAGGTGATGAACGCACCTTACGCAATACCGCAGGCGTGCCCTATTACCGTGGCCAAGAACTCGATATGCGCGCCACGGTGGGCACTATACTTCGTGCCCCACACCTATTTCCACGTTCTGGTACACAATCCGTGCTTGGTGCGCCCTGTGTAACGGGCACACGTCGCGCCCTACACACCATGCCCGGATCCGCGCGCCCAGTTGTCGTGCAAAGTGCCGGCATGCGCGCTATGGGTTCAATACTTCGTGTGGCCCGAATGGTGGCAAAATAACAACGATTTTACTGCCGTTCGTCCCAGATCTGATTGTGTTCGATTAATGCCTGGTTCAACAGTGCTTGTTTGATCACCTCATCAAATCGCGCGCGATCCGCCGAGCTAATCTGCCGAATCAGGTTATGCCGTTCGTCCGGATCGGCCACCACATCGTACAATTCTTCTTTGTCGGTCTTGAGGTGGCGCATGATCTTTTTGTTCCCGATTCGCACCACAATCACCCCGCCCCTGCCGTGTTGCACCACGGTGACTGGGCGTGTGGGCGACAGCTCGCCCAATAGACTGCTTCCTTGAAAGTGGTGGGTGACGTGTTCGATATCCAGGAGGTCTAAAATCGTTGGTGCCACATCCATGTGAGAGGCTGGCGCTTGTATCTCGCGCCCGGCCCATTCCTTAGGCCCAATCATCACAAAGGGCACTTTGAACATTTCATCGTAGTAGCCAATTTCTTGGCGGTAATACCCATGCCCACCCATGGGGTAGCTGTGATCACCTGTAATAATTACGATGCTGTTTTTTAGATAGTCTCGCTTCGCCAGTTCATCGAAGAACACCTTAAAATGCGCGTCAACGAGCATTAGCGAGTTGATGTAATGCTCTTCAAAGGTTTGGGCGTCTTTCTTGTATAGGCGCATGGATTCGGGTATTTCAAAGGGCATGTGTGTGGCGATGGTTGCCAGAAGCGCAAAATAGGGTTGCGTTGGGTGTTTGGCTTGGTCATTGTCTAACGATTCAAAAAACCGCTTATAAAACACCTGGTCAGAGGGCCCCCAATCGAACATTTCAGCCTCGTCTTCGGGCTTTAGGTATTTTGTAATGCTGTAGAATTTATCCATACCATTTGCCTGCATAAATTTTTGGAAGTTGTCAAAATTGGTAATAGACGAGGCCTTACTTTGAATGCTGCGGTAGCCCAAAGGCCCGATAATTTCCTGGATGGATTGCCCGTTTAGTGCTCTGTATTTATGGTACCACGGTTTGTGGGCAGAACAGAAAAGAACAAGGCGTAGTGACCTTTGGCTGTTTGGGTGCCATTGGAATAGTAGTTTGGGGCCGAAATGCCTGTTTTAGCCAATTTGTTTAATACGGGCGTGTATTCCCTGCCATCGGGTGCTGTTTTGCCTACATACTTACCGTTAAAAGACTCTACGGCGATAATAAATATGTGGGGGGCATTTTGCCGTGTAAACTGTTTTCCTGCGGGTTTCCCTGCTTTAATATAGGGGTATTCACCGGGTTTAACCTGATTGTTCAGGTCATTGCTAGACCGGTAATAGTGCGCTGTGGATTGGAAGAATCGGGAATACTCATCTAAAAATTCTATGGGCAATAATACCGCAAGCGCATAAATCATGGGCATGGCCAAATAGCGTTTTTTACGGTCTGCATAAGGATTTGTTGCCCACCACCCTCTTTTCTTAGCCATATGCCAATACACACCTAAAAGCACCAACATTGCGAGTAAGGGGTTTAGTTTGAAATACTGAAAGATTACAGTGGTGGCTTCCCGGCTAAAGGCGGAATTGGCATTTGCGGCCAAAATTGAATAATCCAAACTTGCATCGGCGCTGTATAAGTATGAAATAAATAAGCCTAACATAATAAAATATATGATATGCGCTGCCTTACGCAGGCGTACCCGTTTCCCCACTGCCATTTCGATGCTCGCGGCAAATATGCCCGCTGAAATCAAGCTTACCGCTGCCAACGCAGCGCTTTCTAAAGACCAGAATCGACTGTATTCTCCCTCAAATAAGATGCTCACTACGTGCACCATCTGTGCAAACATTGCGAAACGAATAAATGGAGTGAAAAATTGTGGATATGTCATGTATTCAGTTTAAACGATCGTGAATCTCCTGTCACTCGACGACGCAAATTAATGGTACTATTTAGCTAGTATGCCATTAAATATGACCATTCGACCCGCTACAAAACAAGACTTCATCTCGGTATGGGATATCTTTCATGCGGTGATTCAACAAGGGGATACCTACGTGTTTCCTGAAGATACACCTCAGGCAGATTTGGCCGCGCATTGGTTTGCCGACTATATGCATACTTATGTGGTGGAAATTGAGGGGAAGGTGGTGGCCACGTATATTTTAAAACCCAATCAAGTGGGCCGGGGTGGGCATGTGGCCAATGGGTCGTTTATGGTACACCCCGCATTTCAAGGCCAAGGCATTGGCAAAGATATGTGTCAGCACTGCATAGCAGAAGCCACTCGATTGGGATTCTATGCGATTCAATTTAATTTGGTAATCAGCACAAATACGGCGGGAATTCGACTCTGGGAGCGTTTTGGCTTTTCCATCATTGGCACCATCCCAGAAGCCTTTCACCATAAAAAATTAGGCCTAGTGGACGCCCATATTATGTACCGGGTGCTGTAGGCCCATTTTCGCCTCCGATTCTGTGTTACAATTTCATGGTATGAAAATTCTATTTATTAGCACTGCTTTTCCCAATCCAAGGAATCTTTTCGCGGGTATTTTTATTTACCACCGTGCTTCTGCTCTCAAACAATTGGGTCACGATGTGCAGGTCTTAACATTTAATAATGTGTTGAATCGTCATTTTAAAATGTCTTGGTTGCATTCTACTTCTACTGACGCACTGGGACTGGGTGCGTCTATTCGCATTACGGCTATTAATTACCTTCGCTTGCCTACCTTAAGTGATGGTTTTGTGGCCAAACGCATTGCGGCATTTGCGAAACAGTGGGGCGCCGATATCGTGCATTTTCATTTTCTATGGGATGCACTTTCTGGTCCTTTATTAAGTTCCCGATACAAGGTCCCCTATCTGATTACTGGACATGGATGTGATGTGAATCGGGTTTCTAGTTATCCTACGGGGAAAAAGAATCGTTATGTTGCTGCCATGCAGGGGGCAAAAGCCATGATCTGTGTGTCGTCCTATTTGCTTAAAAAAGCGGTGGCGTTGGGGTTTAATGGAACTGGCATTGTTATTCCCAATGGCATAAATGGCGACATTTTCAAACTTCCTGTTCAAAAAGGCCGATCCGCTATTAAACGTGTTGGATTTGTGGGGTCTTTGTTGCCAATCAAACGGGCAGATGCACTCCCCTGCATATTCCAGCATATGTTTGCTAAGCATTCTCAACTTGAATTTGTGGTTATTGGCACAGGTTCTTTAGGGGATTCTATTCAACGCCAATGTGAGGAGGCGTCATTACCCTGTCGCTTTGCCGGACAGCTTTCCCAAACGGACCTGGCTTTGGAATACCAGGCGTTTGATTTATTGATTTTACCCAGTCGATCAGAAGGATGGCCTTGTGTGGTGATTGAGGCTCAGGCCTGCGGGGTCCCCGTTGTGGGAGCCAATGTGTGTGGCCTTTCAGAGGCCATTGGCAAGGGGGGCTGTGTGGTTGATGATGGGGATGATTTTGAACGCCGTTTTGCTCAGGCGTGTTTGTCTCAGTTGGAGCACCCCATTGCTCCTCAGCACTTGCATGAACGGGCACAAGATTATACCTGGCATGCTATTGCCTTGCGAGAGTCGGAGGTATACAGCCAATGTGTGGCATAGCCGGCATTATTCAATGGGAGCCCTCCACTCCGGGCACCTGTCTGAAACAGATGTTGGATTTAATCTCCCATCGTGGTCCAGATGGAGAGGGACAATTTTCTGAAAATGGGGTGCAGTTGGGGCACCGACGTTTGGCAATTATTGACCTCTCGGAGGCTGCGAATCAACCCATGCATTACCAAGACCGCTACACGGTTATTCATAACGGTGAAATCTATAATTATTTGGAATTACGAGATGAACTGCAGGCTCTTGGTTATTCATTTACTACTAGCTCAGATACGCAAGTCATATTAGCTGCCTATGCCGAGTGGGGAACCGCTTCTGCCCATAAGTTTAATGGTATGTGGGCCTTTGCCTTGTATGACCGTGTCGAGCGACGCGTTTGGATTAGTCGCGACCGCTTTGGTATTAAACCGCTCTATTATTTAACGCATCAGGGGGCTTTTTATTTTGCATCTGAAATCAAGGCGTTCAAAGCTATTGAGGGATTGAAATGGGTCTTAAATCAGGAAATTATGGATGATTTTATGGTTCACGGTCTGACAGATCACCGAGCCGAAACGTTTATCCAAGGGATTCAGCAAGTCAAAGGTGGCCATGAAATGGTATTATCCTTAAACTCGCCCAGCTTTTCGGTTAAACCTTGGTATCACTTATCTACCCAAGAGCATGGTTACAATGATGAGAAGGCGATTGAAACGTTTCAAGATTTATTTGAGTCTGCGGTTTGCTTAAGGCTTCGCTCCGACGTGACGCTGGGTAGTTGTTTATCCGGTGGTTTAGATAGCAGTGCGATTGTAGCATGCGCTAGCGAATTATTGGCCAAGACTCCAGTTCAGTCTGCATTACATACTATTTCATCCTGCTCAAAAGATCCAGCTTATGATGAACAAGAATTTGTGAATGCCTTGGCTAAAAGATATCCCATCAAAACCCACCGAATTTTTCCTAGTTTGCGTGATTTTCTTAACGACTTAGATGAGGTCATTTGGCATCAGGATCAACCATTTACGACCAGCAGTATTTCTGCCCAATGGCATGTTTTTAAGGCGGCCAAAAAAGAGGGGCTTATCGTCATGTTAGATGGACAAGGTGCCGATGAGCAATTGGCGGGATATCATCACTTTTTTCCTCCCCTTTTTGCCCACTTACTGAAAACTGGCCATTGGATTCGTTTAATACGAGAGCTGCGATTCTATCGTAGGAAGCATGGGCATTCTCTTCTGAAGACCTTGCAAGTACTGTTATTTTCTTTGGTTCCTTCTATTATTTTTAGATATATATGGCAATCAATAGGTAAGGGTCGCCCCAGTTGGCTTCTTTCAACCAGCAAGAGCCATTTGTTAAAACGGCGCCTAACAGCATTTTCTAAAGGAATCCAGTCTACTTCTATCGCAGAACTTCAGTGGCTGAACCTATCTATGCTGCTAAGATATGAAGACCGTAATAGCATGGCCCATAGTATTGAATCCCGCCTCCCATTCCTAGATTACCGGCTTGTGGAACACATCCTAGGATTAAGAGATGATCAAAAGATTCGCGATGGAGTAACAAAGTGGGTCTTGCGTCAGTCTGAGGCTCCGCGACTCCCTAATAAAATCCTCAATAGAATGGATAAAATGGGCTTCGTAACCGCAGAAAAGAAGTGGCTTAAAGAGGAACCTGAATTATTTATTTCAGAACTTAACAAGGCAAAACAGATTCTAGCGCCCATTATCGATTGTGATCAGTTTGATGAATATATTCGGTCTGTATCGAATGGCAAAATAACATTCTCTCCTTGGAAAGTGATCTGTTTAGCCCGATGGATGCGTCGGTTTGACGTTACTTTCGAGTAATAGAAATAACCTTAAATCCCTT
>JAQBTH010000062.1 GCA_027623425.1 bacterium
TACCGTGGCCAACCATTTGGTAGGTCGCGTTGGGCCAGTTGGGGCACTATGGTAAGTGGCGCCTTTTTTAGACGAGCTTCGGTTTGAATGGCGTTTAGCGCATCTGGGTGTTGAGCAGATGTGGTAAAAACGGGGGTGTTTGGGCGAATGATGCCTGCTTTGTCGGTGGCAATTTTGGATATGGTATCACCTAGAATATCAGCGTGGTCCATATCCACGTGAGTGATGATCGATAGGGTAGTATTGAACAAATTTGTGGTATCAAGCCTGCCGCCCAATCCAACTTCGATCACACACACGTCGATGGCTTTTCGCTCAAACTGGTCTGCAAAATACAGTGCGGCCATCAGCGTCACCATTTCAAATTCACTCAGGTGGTCTTGGGTGTCAGCATGATTGGCTTGCTCAAAATACGCGCAAAATTCTGCTTCGCTTACCGGTGTGTGATTGCGCTGAATGCGTTCCGTATAACTTACCAAGTGTGGAGATGTAAACAACCCCACGTTCAAGCCGTTTTGTTCGAGCAATTGTGCACAAAAATTGGCTGTGGACCCTTTCCCATTTGTGCCAGCAATATGAATGACAGGTGGCATGTTATGGTGTGGGTTTTCACACTTCTCAAGTGCATCTCGAAGCGCATCTAGAGAGTAATTGATGCCCCGTCTAGCGACCTTTTGTTGTAAGGCAGCGACGGTTTGTTTAAAGTTCATTTTATGCGAGAGCAGCGATTTGGTCGGCTACCGTTTTTAGTTCGTTTTGGGCCTTTAACATTTTTTCGCGATAGTCATCCACCACGTGTTTTGGCGCTTTGTCAGTGAAGTTCTTATTTGTTAATTTTTCGTTCAGTGACACAAATTCTTTATCTAATTTCTCACGTTGTTTTTCAAGACGGTTTCGCTCGGCGTCTAAATCGATTAACCCTGCCAATGGAATGAAAAGTTGGCTGCTGCCGATTGCTGCGGTGGCGCTTTGTTCGGGTGCGGTTGCGTCTAGGGAAATATTGGACACGCGGGCTAGTTTTTGAATGGCGATCTGGTTGGCTAAAATTAACGCTTTTAGGTTGGCGTCGCGAGTGTCTACTATTAACTCACAGGCAGTTTTGGGTGGTACGTTTAGTGAGGCGCGAATATTGCGCACACTGCGAATAATTTCGATTAATAGGGCGCCATCTTTTTCAGCTTTTGGGTCTTTTAATTGTGGCTGCGCTGTGGGGTATGAAGCGAGCATTAAAAATGGCGATTGGGTGTTTGATACTAGCTGAGTCGGCTGAACAAAGTCGCTTAATAATTTCCAAATACCTTCAGTAATAAATGGCATATATGGGTGTAATAATTTAAGTACATTGCCCAATATATAAATTAAGATGGGGGCGCTGGCTTGTTTATCTAACTTACTTGCTTCAACGTACCAATCGCAAAAATCGTTCCAGGTGAATTCCCATAATAGATCGGTAATTGCGGCAAAGTTATACTGATTAAAGGCGGTTTCAATGGCCTCAACGGTGGTGGCGTAGCGGCTTAAGATCCATTGATCGAACAGGGTGTTGGCTTTTGGCGGAGTGTCGAGTGATGTTTGTTTAGTTGTGGGATCCCCGATCGAGTCGGGGATGACGTTCTTATGAGGGTCGGGGATGACGTTCTTATGAGGGTCGGGGATGACGTTCTTATGAGGGTGGGTGAGGTCTTGGGGTTGTATGTTCACTTCGGTAAGCACAGTGGTGAGTAAAAATCGGCTAACATTCCATACTTTATTGGCAAAGTTTCGGCAGGACTCAACCTTTTCTTCAGAGAACTTAATATCTTGACCGCCAAGCGTGCAATGGGACGCTAAGGCGAATCGTAGTGCGTCTGCACCGAACTGGTCGATTAGAACCAGTGGGTCCATTACATTGCCTAGGGATTTACTCATTTTTTTGCCATCGATGTCGCGTACCAAACCGTGAATGTAGACGGTGTGGAATGGCGCTTGTTCCGTTTCGTGTAGTCCCATGCTGATCATGCGAGACACCCAAAAAGTAATGATGTCATAGCCTGTGACCAATACAGACGTTGGGTAATAGCGCTTGTAATCGTCTGTTTGATTTGGCCAACCCAGGGTTGAAAATGGCCATAATGCAGAGGAAAACCAAGTGTCTAGCACGTCTTCGTCTTGCACATAATCATCGGCATTTTCAGGCGGAGTTGCAGACACGATAAATTCGCCTGGGGCGTCTTTTTTGTAGTAGACCGGAATTTGGTGGCCCCACCAGATTTGGCGGGAGATACACCAATCACGGATGTTTTCCATCCAATTAAAATACAGTTTGTCGAAGCGTTCAGGTACGAACGTGATGGTGCCGTCTTTTACAACGCGAATGGCGTTGGTGGCGAGTTGTTGCATGTTCACAAACCATTGGCTTGATAAGTAGGGTTCGACAACGGTTTTGCAACGGTAGCATGAGCCGACGTTATTGGTATGTGGGACCGTTTTGATTAAGGCGCCTGTGGATTCTAGTGCGCTAATAAGGGCGTTTCGGCATTTGTAGCGATCAAGCCCGCGGAATTGTTCTGGCGCGTTTTCGTTCATAATCGCGCTTTCATCGAAGACCAAAATGCGATCTAGATTGTGCCTTTCGCCAATTTCAAAATCGTTGGGATCGTGGGCTGGGGTAACCTTGACGGCTCCGGACCCAAAGTCTTTGTCCACATGATCGTCTGCGATGATAGGGATGTTGCGGTTTGAAATGGGAATGGTTACTTGTTTCCCGATAAGGTGTTGGTAGCGTGAGTCCTTGGGGTGAACGGCAATGGCGGTATCACCAAACATGGTTTCGGGGCGTGTTGTGGCGACGACTATTTTAGTGCCATCTTCAGCGTTGTATTGAATGTGCCAAATTTTCCCGTCTTTCTCTTGGTGATCCACTTCAATGTCCGATAACGCCGTTAGGCAACGTGGGCACCAGTTAATAATGCGTTTTCCGCGGTAAATAAGACCATCGTTGTACAATTTCACAAAGTGTTCTGCAACGGCGTTCTGACACCCATCGTCCATGGTGAAGCGTTCCCGCGACCAATCCACAGAATTCCCCAGTCGTCGCATTTGGTTGGTGATGCGTCCGCCGTATTCGGCTTTCCATTCCCATACTTTTTCAATGAAAGCATCTCGGCCAAAATCGTGGCGTGTTTTGCCGCTTTCGGCGAGCTGTTTTTCCACAACATTCTGAGTGGCGATGCCGGCATGGTCGGTGCCAGGCACCCAAAGCGTGTCGTGACCTTGCATGCGTTTAGTTCGAATTAAAATATCTTGTAGTGTGTGGTCTAGCGCGTGGCCGATATGCAATTGCCCTGTGACATTTGGCGGTGGAATGACGATAGTGAACGGCTCACCTTTGCCAGTGGGTTTAAAGGCGCCAGAGCGTTCCCAGTTTTGGTATAACTCCGCTTCGAGTTCTTTCGGGTTATAGGTTTTTTCCATAGCTGGGTATTATATCACTCAGGTGCAATTTCTGCAGCTTATTCGTCGCGTGCCTATTTGGTGAGGATTGCCTAGAACGTTAGCCAGGGAATATATCGCACGCCTTTGTTTAAGAGGCGCATGTTTTGTTGTGCGACTTGTAGTGCATCGGAGTGGTGTGCAATCGATTTCCCCTTTTGCTGTTTTAGTGCGACCGTATCGATTGTGATTTGATAATGGCGTTTTGCGTCAATTTGTCTGTCTTCTATATCCTCAAAACATTGGCCTAACATGGCATGAATTTCGGGGCTTTCTACTTCGGTGTGAAAACATCTGAGATATATATCTTGCAATTCGGTATAGATTTCACTGCATTGCTGTAGCGCGATTTGCCGTTCTTTTGGTGCTTGAGTCGCGAAACCGAATATTGCAATGGCGATTTCTTGTAGGTGTGCCATTAGGTGATAAAGAGGTGTGTCCTTAACGGTTTCTGCTGAGGATGTTTGGTGTGATGATGCGGTAATTAATGCGGTTATAATCTTACTAATGGGTAGTTTTAGATTCTGCTGTTGGGCCATACTTAATAGTTCGTAGATAATTGCTTTTGCATGCGTCATTCCCTCAAAGAATGGTGTTTCTGCGAATAGAATCTCTTTTAATTTTATCGGTTTGTTTTGATTTAGAATGCATTGTGCGGCAGCTAAAATAACCTCACCACCCGCTTCGATGGCGTCTTTGTCGATAAGCAAATAGCGTTGCAATTTTGGCCATATTTGGAGGCCTATTTCGGGTGGGCAGCAACGTAATATATGGTGCGCGAGTTCGGGTGTGGTTTGGGCAATAAATTTGAGTAGTGCCGTTACTTTTGGGGACGTTGGGCCATCAGGAAGCGCGGCAAAATCGAGTGTGGTGCACTGTGTTATGGCGTGAACGCATTCTGCAAAACGTTTATTTTCGAATAAGAAAAATATGTTTTCTAATGTGTAGGGTGGTGGCATTGGGGCTGTGTCTGGTGGCTGAATTGTCATCAGGATTTGCATGGCGTGTTCAGGATGGGAGCCTCTGAATAGTCGGTATGCATGTATGGCTTCATCCATTTTGTGCTGCGCGACACGTTGCAGAATTCCAAATTTTCGGGCAAGTATTTGCACGCGAGATTGGTGTGGAAATGTGTTTTGGCAATGCCTCAGACATTCCGAGGCGACTTGGGAAAAACGCATGCCATGTGTTAGTAAGCTCTCTAGTAAATACACTAGTTTGTGGGTATGTAGTGGGTTGTATTGTGCCCAAAAATTGACGCGTGGGGCATCTTCTGTGTCATTGTCTTCAAATTGTATTTTATTTAGTTCAGATAAGCCGTTTTTGATTGTGCGTGTTAGTGTCGTGATCATCTGGTCGCGGGTGCTACTGTGTTGCGTTTGCAGCAGGTTGGAAAGTGTTGCACTTAGTAAGTGAACAGCAAGTCGTGCAAATTCAGAGTAGTGCTGTGCTAAGAAACGTATGTCGTCGGCATCAAAATCCTCGAGTTTTGTCACGCGTTTTTCTTTATGATCGGGTATGTTTTCAGCATATTGCATGCCAGAAGTAAGTTCGAAAAATATCTCAGTGCTTGCATCGAGTTCATTCAAATAGGCGCGGTGAGAGGCTTCACATATGCGAATTGGCACATATGATTCTCTGCATTCATTTGCGGCTTCTGGCGCTTCAGCGAATATGAATTCATGGTTTCCAGCCTTGCTCATGGCTTGAAATACACTCATTAATACGTTAGGTTTGGCCAAATCTGGTCGATTTCGGTTTCGCCAAAGTACTAGCGCGAGATCGGATAATTCTTGAATTTCAGCTTGCCCATCACCTTCTAAACAAGGGAGTTGCCCAATTTCGTGGCAAGGGGCAGGGCGTGGTCCAATTTCATAGACTCTAGTAAATCTATGGCAAACGGTTGGACTAGTGTCTCGGCGTTAGGCGTTTCTGGCCAACCGGCAAGCACTTCCCTTTCAAGAGCAACGCATTCTTCTGCAAGTAGTGTCGCGCTGTAGGCGGCGCCTTTAAGGTGTCCTGAAAGTGCTGCTGGTCCGAATGTGGTTTTGGCGTAGGCTACTTTTAAGCCAGGTGGAAATGCGCGTATGGTTTCTTGTTTGATGCGTTGTTGGCCAATGCGCTTCGCGCTTCTTAACCAATCGCTTAGCTCTGAGTATCTTTTCGTGTTTTTTATAGTCGTGTGTGGTGCAATTATTTCAACCCATTGTTCGAATAGAGGGTTTCTTCCGCAATATCTAGATACGGTTGTTGCATAGTGTATGGCGTCATCTAAGCTGGCATTTATGGTGATCTCGCAGGCGTAACATGTGGGTAAGCCTGGGCTTGCAGGGTGCTGTTGCACAAATACACTTTGTACTATGTTAACGTCTTGCATAAGTACCAGTATGTCCGGCTGTTGGTTGGGGTGTTTTAACCACGCCGTGCACAGTGAAAGGGTGACTTTTGCTAGGCAATCGGAAAAGCGTTTTGGATTATTTTGAAGCGGCGCTACAAAGGCTGCATTCAATGCGGAGATTGTTTTGGTGGCCTCCTCAATGTTTAATTCACCGGTGCTAGTGTGTTGTTGAGATAAAAGTCCGTCTACCACAGTGATCATGCTGGTTTGATCTTTAAGGGTATTAATGGCGGCTTCGATTGTTTGTATTTGTTTTCGAGCCCAGATGGCATGTTGAAGCCATGTAATCTTTTGAGGGCCATTTTCCATCTGTGGTAAGGCATGCGTTACGCCAGCATCAAATTCTTTAAACGCAGCTAAAATAGTGTTGTGTTCTGGTATGCTATTGGCATCACAGGCGTCATTCAATTCTTTTAAAACGGGTATTAATTGCTCTAAATCTAAAAGAAGTTCGGGTAAGTCTGTTGAGGGTGAGAGGGTATTTGGTATTGCTATGCGTCTGTAAATCAGGTTATTCAACGCCTTGGGTATTCCTGAAGTTCCGCTAATTCTTTTTGCGCTTCTAGGTGCGCTTCGGAATCGGGGGAACTCATTTCCATGGCTTGATGAAATGTGTGTCGTGCCATTTCGATATGTCTGGGAGATGTCAATGCGAGGTGTGCAAAGATGAGTCCTATTTGATATTCAATTTCTGGAGTCGTCTGTTCGTTTCGTACTGTGTTTGGATATATGGTGCGCCTGGCGCATTCCACTATTCCTAACAGATTGGCGGCAAGCGTTTTGGTGTTCTCATCAGCGGGGTGTGATTTTGTTAATACGTCAAAATAGTAAAATATCTGTTGTTGAAGGTGTCTTAATAATTCTTCGCGGTCGGCTTTACTTAATTGCGAAATAGATGCTGTGACGGCTTGAATGGCTTCTGGATATTCCACGTTTTCAATATAGGTGGTGCAATAATTTTGCACTCTATTATTTAAGTGCCAGGCAAATAACCCGGCTTTTGTGATTGGGAGTTCTGGTTCTACTGCGTTCCATAGCGCGGCAAGCGTGGTTAGGTTTCGGTCGAGCTTCGGTGTTTCGGCGTTGTGGAGGGCCTCTGTAAAGCAGCAATTTAGTACTCTTGTTATGATGCCCGTCATGCTCGCATAAGCATGGAGTGCGGTGAGTACCTCGTTAAAGGTCTCATTTTCTACACAGTCTGGATTGGAGTCTATGGCAACATACATCATATTTATGATCGTATCGAGAATTGGTAGATGGTGCGTGCAAAGGGATTTTAGTAAGACGGACATCTGATTTAGGTCTTTACTAAGCATAATCATTTGTTCAGTCGAAATTACTTCTGTAATGGGAATATGTTTTACAATGGCACCGAATACCACTTTTCGAATTTGCTCTGTATTGGTTTGATCTTCTTTCAGTTCCGCAACGCGCGTGCTCCAATTGGCATCAGAAATCTTTTGTTGCTGGGTATTCCAGCTGCTTGAAAATTCAGGTAATTGAGCCGTAACAGCTAATGCATGGCATTGATCGTGACCGAACTCCCAATAAGTATGAAGATTTTGAGTAAAAGCTGGGCGCCGATATTCGGGAATAAGGGTTGCTAAACCGGTGCTGTGAAACTCCATGAGGGCGGAATCTGGTAGTCCTAACGCATCTAGTTTTAGGGTTTTGTGTCCCCCTAAAATGAGTCTGAATTGTGTTCTAAAGCCGTCGTCACGGTGGTTCCAAAGTGTGCGTACTAATTCAACAAGCTGTTTTGCATCTTGTGAATTGTCCATGGGTTGATTGCAAAATGCATCTATTAGAACACTAAGTTGGTTTGGGTGATTGCTCACAATGTCTGGCAGAAGGTGCTGGGCTCGTTGTAAATCACTCCATTTTGTGGTTCCGATGCAGCTCAACGCTTTTGTTTGTTCAAGCCCTGGCGTGTTGTAAGGCTGGTCTGCTAGTAAGATATTTACCGTGGCGCGTACAGTGTCAGCACTTTTGGGGCATGCGAATAGAGATAGTTGTAAGCAGTGTTGTATGGTAACTGTCATATCTGGCGGTGATTTTGCGCCCATTATTATGATGGCATTTGAGGCGCGTAGCAGCTGTGTGCGTAGGGTTAGGCGCTGAATGGTTTGTGCGTCTACTGTTTGATCATGTTGAATAAGTATTGATAGATACGCTGAAAGAAGGCTTGTGGATATTGGTAGTTCTGATAAGGCCTTGCGGACTTCCGGGGTAAAGTGCTCTGGGTTATCGAGGTCTTCGAGTATTATCCCATTTTGTTGTAATAGTGTTGCGATGTGCTTTTTTGCCGAGTCTAAATCAGGTGGCGCAGACTGCATATGGGCGATGGCGGTGCTTATTTCAGCTAGATCATTAATGGTTTTATAAGTGGCGCGCAATTCACTGCTCAGCACATCAGATGCGTTTAATGCTAGGTCGTAACGGTTTATCCACAGTGCAGCATAGAAAAAATGCGACCAAATTTGCGGGTCTGCATCTTCGTCTAGGTGTTCAGCCAAGTATGTGCATGCTTCTTCAAGGCGATCTAGGTGCTTTGTTTTGTCGCCTCTCCATTCGATTAATAGCAGTCCATAAAATCGAACGTTAGCTGTATTAACGGTACAATTTAATAGTGCAGGAGCGTTTAATTGCCTCAATCCATCGGGTAGCGCCTGAGTTAGATGTGGCCTGTGGGCTTCCGCATTTTGGTGCAATTCGTTGTATTGTGTTCGCATCTGTTGTGCAGGTTTGGTCTGCATGCTTAGTACACGAATTCTAGCGACAATTGAGGGCTCACAATGATGCCTCGCAAGTTCTGCAAGTAAATGGGTAGCGCCTTTTTCACAGGCGTATCTTTCTTTTTTTAGTGCTGAAGTGCGTGCTCTTTCTGCCATCGCGACGTCTTTTAGTTTTTCACTTTTTACAACTAAAGGGTTATCGACAGATTTTTCTAATTGTTGCCATTTTTTGTCCAATTCCATCCCCGTTTGAACGAATTGTGCGCATTCATTTAATGTTCTTTTTACCTTGCTCGGAATGTCGGGATCGTTGCTTAGTTGTTCTTGAAGCAGTTGCATTTCGGACAACCCCCCCATGTCCCATAATAAGCCTGTACACTGTTTACTTTGCGCAGTGATGACCTTGATAAGCGCCTTATCGTTAGGGCCGGAAAAGTGGCGCAGGGCTACCGCGAGGTTACGGCGCAGAATCACGACAGTTGTTTTATTGCACCTAGGGTAAATCTCTAAGGCGGTATCTATTAATTGGTCAACTTTGGTTAGAACAGATTTAGGCATCGCTTTGAAATGGTGGTAAATTAAAGTGTTTGCAACAGATGCATATCCTGCTGACAAAAAGATGGGGTCGCATGGGTTGTCGGTGCATATCGCCATGCGTTCCAAAGCGATATTACTTTGGAAAAGATCGGCTTCTTTTTCTGCTACGCTGCTTCGTTCTTCGTTTAGTGCGACGGCTCCGGCGTTATAGAATAGTAGTTTTAGTGTGGCGATTTGTGAATTTGGATGTGCTTGAGCGTCACATTTTAACCTGGTCAGGTAGTCCTCGTCTGGGATGCTGAATTCTAATGTTCTCTCTGTTGGCGCGGCTGGTGTCGCTTTGACTACTTCGGTCGCGTATTGATTTAACTGTTGCGATTCAGAGGCGCTACAAATAGTGTGTTTACCTTGATTTGCTCGCATTAAAATAAGTCGCGCCGCATTTAAGGCATTTTTGTCTATTGGGAAGTGACTGATGACCCATTTAATATGGCCCAGTGCCTGTTGTAATTCTTCTAGTGTGGCAACTGGTGAGTGTTTTGCGGTAGTGGCTTCACAATACTTAAGTATTGTGTTTCGTTGTGTTAATTCCGCAGCAGATTGAAGCCCAGTTACTCTTGCTGGAATTTCAAATGGCGCAGCAAAGCTCGGTAAAAACGTTGCGGCGTCGGCTTGTTGTGTGGATAGGCGTCTGTACATCATAAGTTTTAAATTTATTTGAAATTTTATGCATTTTAATGCTTTTTGCCAGACTTGTTAATGATGAAAACAGTGTTTGACCCATTTAGGTGCTTAAACGTGTATGAGTTTGGCTTGTAAACTTGGAATATTTTCGAAATCTCGGATTAATCCAATTAAAGGCGGGGAGTAGGGTAGAATATCATCGATGTTGCCTGTATTAATGCCACCAATGGCCACAAATGGGATGGTGAGTTGGGTGTTGGCTTCTTTTAGGTAATCAAACCCAATACCAGCTCGATTCGGTTTAGATGGGGTGTCCCAAATGGGACCAACGCTCACATAATCCGCGCCGTCCGCTTGCGCCACAACCCCTTGATCTAACGAGTGCGTCGTACGGCCTAAGAGCTTGTGGGG
>JAQBTH010000063.1 GCA_027623425.1 bacterium
GTGATACAAATTGGTGCTAGAAACATGCAAAACTTCCCGCTTTTAAAAGAAGTGGGCCAAACAAATAAGGCTGTATTTTTAAAACGCGGATTAGCCGCTACATTAGAAGACTTATTAATGGCTGCGGAATACATTCTATCTGAAGGTAATTCCAACGTCATGTTATGTGAACGGGGCATTCGCACATTTGAAAAAGCGTACCGCAACACCTTAGACTTAAATGCGGTGCCGGCACTTCGTGGCATGACTCACTTACCAATCATTGTTGACCCGTCTCATGGAACAGGTAGAAGAGACATGATTGCCCCAATGGCAAAGGCCGGAGTGGCTTGTGGCGCAGATGGATTAATGATCGAAATCCACCCTAACCCAGATGCGGCGTGGTCTGATGGCCCTCAATCATTAACGTTTGAGCAATACGCCAGCCTTATGGAAGAACTTGCGCCTTACTTGAAATTGGAACACAAAACGCTAAGTTAACGTTCTAAGTCGAAAACGGTATTGCCTCAAGTAAATGTATAATATGAGGATTGTCAGCCGCAACAGTGATTAAAGCGAGAACCTGTTCCGCTGTTAAATCCAGCACATCCGGTTGATTTAACAGCAACGAAAGATCACTTTCATTCCCCGTTTGCACCGCCGCTTCCAAGCACAAAAAATACTCTGTTTCACTATGTTGCCGAACCAAAAGAGACTCCGTCGGAATCACTGATTTCAAAACCAATGGTTTAAGACGCCCTGTAAATGGTGGTTTAGTTTTGTGCACAACAACCGTCTTGCCAAGTTTCTGTTTCACAACAGCCACTTTGGTAGGTTCCAGCTGCACAGCAGGCGTACTCGGACGCTTCAATTTAACCTCTCGAGTCAATTCTCTACGCGGCGGAGTTGCTACAGGGGCAGAAGGAAGCGACACCTTCATGGTTTTTAAATGTTGCCGTTCTTGTTCAAAATTAAATTGCCCCAATAAATAATATTCCATAATTTCAAGCTGTTTTAGTTGGTGATTGCGCAATTGCCTATCGCGATTAATAACATGTTGATTTAATATTTTTTCCCCCACCACACTATTTGGTTTTGCACTGTTTACCAACTTAATTTGCCGAATCAAATCTTGCACAATATCGATGGGTCTGGCATTAATCTTAGTAAAATACGTTTCATCATCATTCAATGCCCGCCACGGAATAGTTTGTTCCTTTGCAGACTCCAATTCCTGCATCTGTGGGTCATCCGGGGTGTTACTAAACTTCGCCAATACCGCCAAACGGAGTAAATGGGCATTTAATTCTAAGTTCGAATGAAGGCTGCTTACCCGACGTTTACATCCATCGGTATCTCGTAGCAATCCTGTCACCATTAAATGCAATACATTATAATCCCCTGGCAAACAAAGTGTGCGGCCAAATCTTGTGGTTTCTTTAGGGCGATGGTAGGTTAAATTTAATTTCATCCCTTCGTCTTTTATGGGTCGAATTGGGATATCTGTCGCTTGGCATTTCACATCATATTGAGTAGGATCTGCCCCCAACAAAAAACACCACATATCCAATGCAGATTCCCAATATATCGCGTCAAATCGGGTTTCGCATAACCGGTGCCCTAGGGTCATACCTTCTGGGTAAGACACTCTGTTTTGCCCATGCGATACAGGATTCCAGCTACCCTCCCACGTCGCATTTAAATTTCCAAATGCGATGACAAAATCATGCAAAAGCTCAAGCGTGTATCCAAAGGGTAAAGCCATCGCCTTAAAGAAAATCTGACGTTTATCAAGCCGCCCTGCTTTCACAGGCGATATTTTACTTTTAGCTTCTGCTACATTGCAAACTTCCCCGGTTAACAAATAGCTCACTCGGCTTGTATAAACAGAACGCGCTAATACGCTTTCTTTAGGATCTTCGGATCGGCTAAGTGATGCGGTAGGTGTTAATACGCTTTCTTTACGATCTCCGGATCGGCTAAGTGATGCGGTAGGTGGTGTTAATAAAGAACGCCGAGTTGGCCGAGCACGAGAAGGAGAGCTTGATGACGAGGTCGCCGATGCCACCGATGGAAGCGCACCTTTGGCAACACCCGTTGATAAATTTTTTCTACGGTGTGCCGCAAACACTGTTTCTGTCACAAACGTAGCTCCTTTTCCAGGAGTGGCAAGGCCAACACGACCCAGGCTGGGAGTTTCAGGCTTGGACCGACGCCTCAAGAGAGGTGATCGCTGTAATTGCGCCACTGTTTTCAATTGATTATCTGACATTTACTCGTGTCCTGCTAAGGGTTTAGTTAAAAGAACACGTCTACCGGTTTTTGATGGCGCTCCTTTTGGCGGCGTTGGCTTTGCATATGGCCCCATTTTAGTTTCATCGACACTCACATGGACAGCCTCGATCGGCCGGTGCATTTCTTGAGAAGAAAGCTCAGCTAACTGTTTTGCCCCACCCCTAATTTGCCGTTCTAGTGTCGCTTTATGGGGCGCCATAGCCATTTGTTCAAATGTGGGCAAGTTAAGTGAAACCGTCGCTGTAATACCGGCCTTTTGAAGCGCCGCTCGTTTCAAAAGTAAATGAGTACGTGCCGATTTTCTGTTGCGATCTAATTCAGTATGCACTTGATACAAACTACCACCTTCACCCATTTCGTCCTGATACACCTTATTAAAACTAGCCAGTAATTCCAACATTTGTTGGTGGCGCACCTTATTTGACGCTTTAACATCAATCATAATGGCATGATATTGTGAATGAAAGTGATCAAAAAAGGGTTGAACCCTCCTATTAAACTCAGCAAGACTTTCATCTAATTCAGCCTGTAAATCACGATGCCAAACCTCAAGTTCAGCCAACATTGTTTGCTGCAAGGCAAAACGCTCACGAACACGATGAGAGACAGATCGGTATTGAGAGTCCACCACTAACTCGGTTTTACGTTGAATACGCGCCACACATTGTGCATAAACCGGTTTCAAAGGCAGCGCATGTTCGGTGGCGGTTGTAAGAAAATGAGCAAACTCTAAAGCACTGCGTAAATCACCATCAGTCGCCACGGTTGTGGGGCCCTTACCGGAATTCAATTCACGCATAATTTCATCAAGTAAATACGCCACTGTTTTCTGCAATCCACGGGCAATCGCCCAGTGCAAAACAGTCAGCGGTTTTAGCTGCTCAATCATCGGTATCACACGTACCTTCTCACGCCACGTAAACGGCAATGGATTTTTGCCCTCTAAAACCAATTTCAACCTCTCTAGCGTATCCTCATCAAAGTGATCTAGCGTGCGTACCTCGCATTCACGCATGACAACTGCACTAAGCACACCCATGCTGTCTTTGGAATTATTGGCTAGTGCGCCGCCGGCAACAAGGGTTGGAATCAATGCCACATTTCCAATTCGAGCAGCAGTGACAAGAGACGATTCAAACCAGCGCACTGGCGACTCTGGCATGGGCACTAACACCCCTCGCTTCGCAAAATAGGCCGTCGCGTCTTCAGCCGGCATATCCCGCGGCAACACATCATTTATCATATGTTTAAATAATTCCACTGGTGGATACAATTGAACCGTTTTTAACCTCTCAAATACCCTTTCGCCCGTAAGGCCCACACGTTCAAACCTATCCTCTAATTCAACTGTATATTCGTCTAAAACGGCCCTTACCTGTTCTAAGGCACTCGAAAATAAATTGGCACATCCCACCAATGCATGCACCAAGTTTTGGCCATTTTGACCCGGCTGCACAATGGCATTTTGCATTCCCCGATAGGCATGCAAAAACCCAGAAACCCCCATTGCGCCGCCCCACAATTCAGGATGAATCGAGGTAATTAAAACAGCCCGTATGAGCAGCTCTAATTGCACAAAATCCAATTGTCTCGAACAGGCCCAACGTGTCAACAGGGTGTCCCCCGTAATATTTGCTGAAAACACATCTACCCCCTTCAATTGAAAATTCCGAATCACTGCGACCATCTTTTCAAGAGCCTCAGACGCAACAAGATCATTTAACAATTCATCTGCCAAGTAGTCGCGATACTGCTGATTAGCATCTAACTCGGATTTCATCTGCACATAGACTTGGGGATCGCGCTCAGATTCAACAACGTCAGCACCAACACGCGCGCTCCATTGCCCAGCACATCGCCTTGCAATCTCTTGAAAAGAGGACTCTTGTTCCGGCGCCATTTGAAATGCGAGTAGTTCTTCCACCGACACACCAATTTTTGATGTGGTGAAATGATCAGAATCGGCGAAGAAACTAGCATGTAAATCCGCATCCGGAGCGTCATCCACATCCAAGCATCGCACATTAGGGTTCGCCCCACCCTTTAACAATCGTTTAAATAATATAGGGCACCCCAATAACACCGCCCAATGCAAAGCGGTAAAACCATGTGAATCTTGCGTATCAACAGATAAATCATTACGCTTTGCGGCATCTAAAATTACCCGTAACATGGCAACATCACCTGTGATTACAGCCTGATGCATGACCCCTATTCCGGACTTATTCAACACATACCACCATTTAACAATATTGTTTTGAAAATGAAACAAACTGGTTACCCAATCTATTTTATGGTTTTGTATAAGAAAATGAAGCAAGAGTTGGTTGCGTTCGGGGCCAACACCTTCCAAAATCGACAATCTCACTTCACCTTCTAAAACAGGCTTAGTTTCAGTAAATAAAAATTGCGGCGGTGCGTCAAAACCATACCTCACTAATTCATCAAAGGCGATGCGATCATCCAACTCTATACTGCGTGTAATGTAAAACCCAATCCCCAGTGAGCCCACATAAGCCATCATACGATCTCGCTCAAAACCACGCCGCTGAAATTCGCATATCACATCAGAAGAAAATGACCGCTTCGTCTGGCTAAGCACAAAACCTTGCTCACGGCGAGTTTTCAGAAAAAACAATCGGCCCTTATCCACATTCCGCTCTTTATATATGTCTTTATTGAGCACCATAGCGCCGCACCTAATCCAAAACTCAAAGGCACTACCATTACCCAAGTGGTAGGCAGATTCAACCAATGACTCCAGTGAATAGCCTGGGTGTTCAAATAGGGACTTCGCATTATCAGACACACTAAATTTAGGCCCAACCTTATCTTTATACTCACACAATACAGCTAAACACTCTGATGTACTGGCAATATGCCAAATAGAATACGGCCATGTTGAATTGGGCGACACTCGAAAATCCAGGGGCATGTCACAATCCAAATGAATGGCATTTAATAAGTCCTTTATGAATTCTGCGTGCTGGGGTGAATAGGTTACCATTAACACCTCTAATCCTTGGTGATTTCCCGCCATCGCTGCCGTATGAAATGGGGTTTGCCCTGCCCCATTCCGATGTTCCAAATAACGGGCAAAATCAATCCCCTCAACTTGAGATAATTCCCCCAAAAAGGCAGTTAAAAAGTCACTTAGATTGGGTTGCATGGCCACAATATGCCAAAATGAATCTCCCATTTGCAACGGCTCCACATGCTCATCGCTATAGTTGTGCGTATCTAGGGTTCCACACAACCCTAAATAATCCAAATAATGTGCAGGAAATGCCGTTTTCAATTGACTAACTAGCCCCCTCATTAATTCAATTTTGACCCCATCTTCCAAAGATGTTTGCGCAATAATCATCAGCAGCGTGTAACCACGATCCAAATACCGTTCAGACATTAACACATCAACAGTTACACTTTTTACATAAAGTTCTACCAACTGGTTTAATTGCTGCACATCCCGAAATTCAGGATTAATAATAAGCCCCGCCAAATAGTAGCGCAGCACCACCTTTACCGCATCATCTAAGGTGGGCAATTGCAACAAGGCCGCGCATTCGTCCAATGTTGGAAACAGCCCAGTTTTTATGCGCATATTCATTAGTGTTACCAGCATTTTTTGCTTTGCCTGATTTTCTGGATCAGCAATTAAAGCACGAATAGCCAGGCTTAACACACTAGGCGATTTTTTCACATCATCTTTGTCTAAATCTCCCTCTTCCCACACCTTCAAAAAGACCTGTTCTTGCCCATTTTCTACCGCCCGTTGAAGCACACTTTTATGATCGCTGGAATCTCGGTGTAATACGCAAATGGATTTAATTGAGTCTGCTAAGCCACAGGCATGAAAGAATCCGGGAACATCAAATAACGCCAAAAAGCGCCTGGATTTTAAATGCGTGGAAATTGCAACCAAACACGCTTCTAATGCTGGTTTACACTCAGATAGTGCAATATCAAAGCCCAGTCTACCAGCCAAATCGCGCCATATTTCAACCGCCACAATTGGCTCATTTTGTTCTAACGCTTTTTTAATAATTGGCAGCGCAACAGTAACATCAAAATCCTTTGAATAATTACTACGCATCATTTGCAGCACAAATACAGGGTCGCCCGAACCAATGGCTTGTTCAATTGGAAAGTCGGCCGATTTTAGTAACAAACCCGTTCCCTTTGGCACAGGGCCAAAGGCCGATAAAACACGCTGCAAACTTGGCAAAAACGACACCCGATGCCCAACAGCACCTGCAAGTAAAGAATCCACCGCTTGTTGAAGTTTGGCTTTATCCAAGGCCCTATAGCTGGATTGAGGCATGGCGGAAAACACCGCTTGGATAAGTGGAGAGGGGTCTAAAAACGCAGTTTCCTCTTCATCTGAAACCAATTTACACACTGCACACAAGGTATCCAAAGTGGGGATAGCCCCAAACTGCAATAGTTTTACAATTAAGTCTAGCGTATCAGAACGCTTAGAACCCAGCACAACATCTAAAATATGAGGTGTTAACGTATTTAAAACCTGTTTTCGAACCACAGGCAACACATCTCGAAGCGTTGGTTCACCTATGCGCCTGCGAGCCGGAGTTAAATGCGATGCATTACCACAGGCAAAGAAAAGAATATCCTCAATTTTCGGCCACTCCCCACCAGATTCAATAGTTTGAACCAAAAAAGTAAGTGTATCAGGATTAACACTAAAATCCGCTGGCATCGCGGCGTCTCTTTCTGCAGAAATCCAGGATGACATAAGCGCACTGCATTGCATTTTTTTTGCTTGTACGTGTTCGCGATCCAGGCGTGAATGCTGCCGTGAAACCGTTAAAAGTTCTGATGGGGAAAAAATAGAAAACACCCCCATATTATGCCCACCCTGCACCACTGAAAGAGGGGTTACTCTAAGTGCCTTTGAATCATGCCAATCCCGATAATACGCACGCACCTTAGCGCCATTTCCTTCTAAATTAAGTTCAACGTATTCCTGATTAAACCAATTCAAAAATGCACTATTCAGAGCTAAAAAAGCATGGTCCAACACACTCGCAATTGGCCTGTCTGATGGCGACTCATTAGACAATAACATGGCCACTAAATCAGGCATTTGCAATGCGATAACTTTAAATTTTTTAATGTCGAACTCATTCCACTTTTGATAACTATCATGTGGCCCCGAAATCAATAGCCGAAGCGCATACCGCATTTCATTTTCAATATATTTTTGTGGGGATTTTGATTCAGTTAGCTCGTGCTTCCATTGACTAATTAATTGTGAAATAGCCTCAGAATTATCCATCCCACGATTTTGAATTTCCGCTTCAAACGCCATTTTAGCCTGACATTCGCCACCAGAACCATGAAAACGAGCAGCAAAAACCGCTCTTTCAGGACTTAATTCAGAAGAAGAATGAAATACAAGTTTTGGCAATGGCCCCTCACTTTTACGAGAAACGCGAGTCCCCCGGATCAACGGAGCACGAGGCGACACAGTTTGAAGAAATAACTTCCCATGCATTGGAGACCCAGACATATCAAAGTCAATTTTTTTAGGCGACACACTGGCATTTAATCCAAGTGCCTCACGCACAGTTCTACGACGATCATCCCCAGTGTTAGGAGCTAGTAATTGAGATGCAGAACCACGGCGACCACTGCGAGCACTGCCAGCACGGCTAGCACGGCTAGCACCGCCTGGCATAAATGGGTTTCCATCAGGATGAGTTTTTCTAGTTGCCACAAGTCATTTCCTTACCTGTAAAAATATCGAAAAAATGCCAGGTAAAATTGCAATAAACTTACACAGTTTTAATAAATAGTTAAAAAACAAATATCTCTGGTAATTCCAATTGCCAAGGAGGCGTAATTTTCGCTTGAGTGGGCGGCAATATAGTAGCCGCGTGAATCTGATTAATCATAGGTGCCCTAAAATAAAAATTATGTGCAAACTGTTCTGGGTTATACCCGTTCTGTTCAATATCATCTCTCACCCAATTATGATCAGCTATATCATCACTATTTTGCAAATAGTCCGCCACATTTATTCCTAAATCCTGCGCACCCAACCATCGCAAGCGGGCCCGTAAATCCAACATCACACCACAGTTTTCCGGCGCAAAACGACGAAGAGTTTTAATCTGCGACAACGCCATAAAGGTATCCAATGCACCCTGATCTTTACAGTCTTTCAAATTCCGGCACAACTCATGCATCATGACATAATCGCGGTACCAACGATTGTACGCACCAATTTGTGCCTCAGTTAATTGCAACGTATTTTTAGTATCATTCACAGTAGCACGGGCGCGCATTAACATAAATTCATTAACTGGCGTCGTTCTACCCAAAAGAGTATCTGCATCTGCATCAATCGTAAACGTATCACGCACAATTTCCTGTAAGCGTGTCCATAACACAGGGTGCAGTTCATCGGTATGCAATACCGTTGGCATGTGGCGAACCTGTTGCATTAACACATGATTTACCCACTTACCAAGCGCCTCATCCGGCGCAGCACTAAGAACTCCCGATTTTATTTGATGCAATAAGAACAAACGCTCTACCGCCATTAATGGGGTAGATTCACTTCCATTTGCCTGTATCACGGACAGCAACTTGTCTAGCAAAGAATCGCCCTTATCAGTCAACACCACCTGGCTAATTTGGTCATAACGCAGCGCCCACCGCCGTACATTATCCGGCATACCAGCAGCAGCATCAAAAACAAATCGATGCTCATTTGATTCGTTTAACACATAATGATAAATCAACTGTAACAATTCCAAATCAAGCGTGGAATAGGCCACATCGCCACCCAAAGAAGTTGGGGGGACAAGGCTATCCAGTACCTGACGAACCCTCTCATGAGGATCTTGAATGTCTGAAAAGCCGTTCATATCAGCCTTATCCTCCAAAGCCTGAAGGTATTTATATAAACAAATTTTTTCTTTATACTTTTGTATTTCAAAGTCCAATTCTGAATCCTGTGAAAGAACCTCCAGTGCGTTTGAAATTGCCTGCAATTTTTCTGTCAACGTGCTGGGGGCAACAGAATCTAGCACTGGTTCTGAACGCACTAGAGGTGAAGCTAAAAACGGGGGTAATGGTGATGCCGATTGAGACGGTGACGATATTAATGAAGATGATGAAGATGATGGTAAAGCATCACCAGCACGCGCAAAGTCCTCCTCTAATCGCCGCCGAACTGGTTGCGGAGTCTCTGCCCTAGATGTGGCAACAGACAAATTAGATATCGCAGTAGACGTGCCATTTGGTCCGAATGGATGCAGTATTTCCACATCCACATCGCGCATAACACCAAAATCAGGTTTCGGATTTAAAAAATACTGGGTGAGAGAAGGGTATTTTGACAATACCCGCATCAAGCCTTCCAACTTCAACTGATGGGCCACGCTATGTTGCCCATCTTTCAGGGTTTGCTCACCCTGTGTTAATTGCTGGTATATACGGCCTGCTTGCGCCACCAACTTTTCAATATGCTGCACAGCCATGTCAAATTCCCCATTTTGATCGCCATTTACACGCTTTAGTAAGTTAAATTGTTGCAACCGAAGTTGCCCTAAATGAGTAATAACAGACAAAATACCAAGAAAGGTATTTAACTGATTTTCCGGGGAAACATTACCCCCAACGTGTATCAACTTCGCCATTTCAGTATGAAACCAAGTGGATTCATCATAAACCCGCGCTTCCAAGACATCTAATTCACTAATAACAGTCTGTTGAGTCTGAAAGTCGCGAGAGTCGGGTAAGTCCAGAGACTTAAAAAGGCGATCCACATCATCACTTGCAGCCCGACGTTGCCGCATAATTTGAACGGGAATATCCTCG
>JAQBTH010000064.1 GCA_027623425.1 bacterium
GTAAAGCGGTTCTGTATTATTATAATATAACAATATTAATAATGTTAAAATATAATAAATATGAATAAATTTCAATGTTATTTTAAATCGGTCATGACGTCGACCAATTCATCCACTTTCTCTAGAATGAGTATGGTAATATTAATTTATGATTAATAACGCCATTAATTATATTGAGTTGCCTAGTCAGGATTTTGTGGCCACACAGGCATTTTATTCACGCGTGTTTGGCTGGACATTTACGCCCTACGGTGACGAGTATTTGGCCTTCCATGATAAGGCAATCGAAGGCGGGTTTTATAAATCCGAGTTGCAAAGTAACACTGCCTCTGGTGCTGCGCTCATTGTGTTTTACTCCACTAACATTGAAGCATTGCAAGACAAAATTCAGTCAGCTGGCGGCGCAATCATCAAACCTATATTTGCATTTCCAGGGGGCAGGCGGTTTCATTTCACTGATTTGCACGGTAATGAATTGGCCGCGTGGTCCGATAAAGCGTAGAGCCCGTTTAATGCATTAATCAGCGTAACGATATACCTGAAATGCCTAAAATTAAAAATTAGTAACATAAAGTAAAAAGATACCGATAAGTATACTGAGTAGGGGGGGCCATATGCTTAAACGGAGTATTGCTGGTGAAACAGCATCGATTTCAATAGAGGAACATTCGGGGAAATTAGGGGTGCGCTACTTTAACCTGATGCTGAATGGCAAACGGGTAGGGCGATTAGTCGCCACGCCCCAAGGGTTTCATTCCCATGAATCATTATTCGCCTCAGAGGAAAAACCCATCGAGATAGTACGAATGGACATCACCATAGACCCTGATTTTCAAGGTTTGGGGTATGGCCGACAATTATTAATGGCGGCACTATCCGTTACCTTAAATGAGTCAACATGGGTGGAATTAATTGATGATTCAAAAAATGGCATCGGGGCACAATTTTATGGTGGTTTTATGACACAGGCAATGTACAACGTGCGCTACAACGACGAGGAACGCGTCTATACCATTTCGCCAAAAAATTATAGACTAATGGGGTGAAGTCCACTAATTCAATCGCCTTATCACCACGATTCTTACCACTATTCATCACCATGTTCTTAGGTGCATTTAACGATAATGTATTCAAAAATGCATTATTGGTGTTTGTGATGTTCTCATTTACTGATATTTTTGGCATGAACGTTGCCGCTGTAGTGAGTTTGGCTGCGGGGTTATTTATTTTGCCCTTTATGTTATTTTCTGGCATTGCTGGCCAATTGGCCGACGGGCGCAACAAAGCCCAGTTAACCCGTACTATAAAAGCAATTGAGGTGGCTCTATGCATCGGCATGGTCATCGGGTTTTATATAAAATCAGTGCCAGTTCTACTGGCCGTATTATTTGCGATGGGTGCTCAATCCACATTCTTTGGCCCCATTAAATATTCCATACTACCCGAGTATTTAGACAATAATGAGTTGTTACAAGGCAACGGGCTCATTGCAGGAGGCACATTTATGGCCATCCTTTTAGGCACTATTTATGGTGGATTTTGTATTTTGTTGCCAAACGGGTTGTATTGGGTTGGCTGTATGTTGATAGTGTGTGCGGTTTTTGGCCTAATTTCCAGTTACTATATGGGTGACACTTCGGTTACCCATCAAGAGACGCGCTTAAGTTTGTATAAAAGTTCAACATACGTTCTTAGTTATGTATGGCGAACTCCCAAACTATGGTGGTTGTGTATGGGTATTTCCTGGTTTTGGTTTTTAGGGGCCACATTTTTATCTCAGTTTCCTGCCTATATTAAGTTTATCAATGGCCCACCAGAGTGGGTGTCGGTATTGATGGCGGTATTTTCAGTCGGTGTCGCTATTGGCTCAACAGTGTGCAACAAGCTGCTTAAAGGGACAGTTTCCCCACGCTTCTTAAGTCTGTCGTCACTGGGTATTTCATTGTCTACCGTGCATCTTGTGTTTGTAACACGGGTAATCGAAAGTAATGCCTATTGGATGTTAACAGATGTGTTTTTGATAGCGGTATTTGGTGGTATATTTTCAGTGCCACTTTACACCCTTCTTCAAGCCGAATCGAGCCGCACACATGGGGCGCAAAATATTGCAGCAAATAATATTTTAAATGCGGTGTTTATGGTAGGCTCGGCTATTTATGCGATGGTAATGTTTGGTGTAGGGTTAAGTGTTACAGATGTTTTTATTGGAATCGCCCTTGTTAGCGTGCCTGTTGGAATTCTGTTGCAGAGCCGGTTAACCCGTTAAAAATACTGTGTCACACCCACTTGGTACAGTGGGGCGAGCAAATACTCGTACTTCACGCGAATGTCCACGTCCTGACGGTCTAAAAATCGGGCTTCAAGCGTGGGGTGCCACTCGCGGTAATCGTCAGAATCAAACCCAATTCGGTGCCCTAGTTCCGCGCGAAACTTCGCCCAGCGCGCAGGGGTGTATATAAAACCAAGGCGGGGTTCGGTGAAGACGCGGTCTTCGTGCCGGCCATCAGTTTGCAGGCGACCGTCGACCATTATGTATCCAATAACCCCAAAATCAAATTCGGTCGCCTTACCAATGCCACCTGTAATTTGAAACACCTTGCAATCAAAACAGTTAAAATTATCATTTTCCCACCCAATTTTTATTTTCCATGCCTTACTCCCATCTCTAGGAAGGCCAGTTTGTGAAACGTTCAGTGTTTCCAAGTGCACAATCGTGATGTCATCGAATACCAGTTGGCCATCATCAATATGCGCCCCAAAATCAGCCATACGTATTTCAGAATTCGCCAATCGCCCGGTTTGCGTACTGAGAAGGTCGTAATATGCGGCTTGATACCCAATAACTGGCATGCCGCCCTTGGGGCCAGTCGCAAATCCGTAACGCAATTGGCTTGGGTATTGGCCTTCATGCGGGGGAACCGCGGTTTCAGCAGCCCAACTGGGCGATTGGCCACGTAATGAAAGGCGTTTGAGTAGTAATTGTTGCATAGACGTTTTTAATTGCGTGTCTTTGGGCGCCTTTACCATGGCATAGCGTGTGTAATCCATAACCGTATCCACAACTTGCGCTTGTTCAAGAGGCGTTAAATTTTGGGTGCTCATCCGGCTAACATTTATGCCATCATCTGCACCACCCACGACGTCTTTGATAGTAGATTGAAGTGGTGGTGATAATTGCGCAAATTTATTGTAAAAGCGATGTTGGCGTGACGGAATAAACTCCACCTTTTTTACAAGCGGCTTTCCGTTGTTTTTGGCCACCATGGCTTTATCAAAAATGCTAGACGGCATTGTGTATAAATAATCTTCCGTAATTAAGGTGTCGTTTTCAAGTACCAATTCCACAAAATCGGCTATCCAATAAGCACAGTTTTTATCAAGAAAATAATACCTGAATTCTTGCCCCATCATTTCCCAGGCATGGGCCACTAATAACTGTGTTTGTTCGGGGGTTAAATCAAGTTCATAATTCCACAGATCACGTAGGTCTTTTTCTGAATAATAAAAGTTAAATACGAAGAAATGTTGGTCAGAATAGCTGGCCTTATACCCACCAAATAACCCATACAACATAAAGCGCAAAGGATGTTCCTTTTGTGGCACTTTCGCACCATAATTCAGTGACCGATTCATAAGCGCTGTATAACCGTCTGTTACCGGAACATTTAAGTTCAATAATAAGTGACCATAAAATGAAGCCGGATTATCAAAATAGCCCCCCACCATTACTAAACTAATGGATTGAAATCGATTATCAAATGTGAAACGACGGTATAGGTCGCAATCAGGCGAAGGTGGGTTTAATGCATCGAGATTCAATTGAGAATTTAACCACATATAGCGTGCCGGAAATCGGCACCGAGCATGGGCATCTGGGGTAGGAGGTACGGGCTCAAAAAATGCCTGTATTGTGGCCTCTAATTCCGCTTCAGGGTTTGCGTTCCCATCCTCAGCAAGAAAGTAATCGGGTGTGATAATTTGGCTTTTGACACCCTTACCAAGTATCGCTGGCCGGTACTTCATCATTTTATGCCATGTGCGGTGCTGGCTTAGTAGCTGCATTGTCTCTGTTGATAGGTGTGGCGCCATTGCCACAACAGGGTAGGCAAGAAACAACACAAAAAAAATACTTAGAAGGCGAGTCATCCTATTATTGGCCTAAAAAAAAAGAGCCGGTGACTACACACCAGCTCTTTAATTAAAGATGCGAATTAAATCTTAAGACGCTTTGCATTCTTCAGAATATTTTGAAGATACTTTTGAATCTAAAATATTGAAGTATGTTTTTGTTTTTTCTAAGTTAGATTGGTTAACGTAGTCAGTAGACTCGATAGCACCAGCTAAGTCTGATTGCACATCTTCGATGATGGCGCCATGAACGGCTGTGTCGCACTCCATTAGATTTAACATTGTTGTTAAGTGAGTACCGCTACCTTTTACAGACTCTTCTTCAACGTTTGAATACGTTTCATTGATGAAACGCGCAGTTGCGACTTTACCACTACGCTCACAGGTGCCGCTTGATTTAGAAGAAGACAGAGTCGAGGAGTACGGAGTAAAACCAAGAGAAGTATAAATATTAACTAGAGCTGAATTACGACGGTCTTTCTTCGTATTATCTTCGAAAATCATAGGTCCAACTCCACAATCTTTCCACATATCAATTTCAGCGCCACGTGCAGAAGCGTTGTGGTTCTTTGCTGCTGCAAAGCTAGGGGAGCTAACTGTGACGGCAACCAGGGCTGCTAGTAAAACAATTTTTAAATTTTTCATTTGGGGAGACTCCTTCAAGTTTAATTAAGTATGTCAATCACGATACCAGTGAAGACGCCCGATAGTCAAACAGTTTCATACTTTTAAATTATTCATCATGTTGCCAATCATGTATCATCATGCATTTCACAGCACTTTAAGTTCGTATTCATGAAGCCGTTTTTCATGTACCATGTACACGATTCAATTCAAATCATGTCGCAACCATGAACCACCGTAGCACAGTTACGCGCGTTACGCGCGCGCATGAGGAAGGCGATCTATCAGTGAAATATCTTGATAGGCGTACAATCCTGTTACCCCGATGCTTCCTGCTGCGTTTAAATCAACATCTCCGGTATCGGTAACGTAGTTTTCGCTCATGGAGACGAATTGAATCTCACCAATAATAATATGAGTATGATTTTCAGGAACACCTATGGTCCTCATATAGCGAATCCCCAGCTTAATATGTGACTCAGACACAAAAGGCGCCCTAAACCCATCGATAAATTCGGGTTCTAAACCGGAGATTTGGAATTCATCTTCCTCCGTTCTGGCGCTTGTTTGGTGGGCCTGCTTATAAATACTTTGGTTCACGTGATTGATCGTGTAATACCCCGTAGATTCAATATTTTCTAGTGTGTGGCGAGGTACAGAATTGGGGCGACACACAATCCCAATTAGTGGGGGAGATGCACCAAGATGAAAGGCGGAACTAAATAACGCAGCATTTACATTCCCAGATTTGGAAATGCTACCAATAATATTCGCGCTTTTGACACCGCTAAGAGCGTTTATGAAATTCGCGCGAAAACGTTCTGGCATTTGGGCAATATCATGTAAGGAAAAAGTAGGCATTTGAAGGCTTAATCCATGGGCACATCAATAACCAGAACAGAACTGTTTTTTGTGGCGGTAAGCAACACTGTTTTTTCGTTTTGAATACCGATAGCATCACGTTTCTGAAGTGTTTGGTTTAAAATTGAAACGTCACCTTCAATAACCATAATATACAGGCCATTGTTATCGTGGTAACGGGAATACTCTAGCGTTGTACCCGAATCCATATCCGCCAGGCTAAACGTTGTGGTTTGATTTACCTTTACACCAGGGGCATCTGTGCCGAGCGGCGACACAATAGTTTGAAAGGCATTTCGACGTAAAGAGGCATCAAATTGTTGCTGATCGTATCTAGGATCAATGTCTATTTTGTCTGGCATAATCCAAATTTGGAACAAATTGATGGGGTCTGTGTCCGATGCGTTATATTCCGAATGGCGCACACCTTTTCCCGCAGACATCGCTTGCACTTCACCTGGAAGAATCACTGATTCATTTCCCATGCTATCTCTGTGTGCCAGTTTGCCTGTTAGTGGGATTGTAATAATTTCCATGTTTTTATGTGGGTGGGTATCAAACCCACGGCCAGGGGCAATTACATCATCGTTAAAGACACGAATGAGTCCAAAACCCATTAACTTTGGGTTATAAAAATTTGCAAAACTAAATGAATGAGCCGCTTTTAACCACCCGTGATCGGCTTTCCCCCGTTGATCGGCGCGATGAATTAGAACTGACATGAAAAATCCTCCTTCGTTACTCTTATACCTGTACGATATAGAAAGTATGAAGGTTTCAGCTAATGTTACAAATCAATAATATTCGGTTATATTGGACAGTGCGCGATTTGTTGCGCACGATTCAAAATCAGAACGAATCGAATTTGATTTAGAGAAGAATGTTTTCAGCCGAATGGGGAACCGGTAGCTGAGTAAAATCAGGCTGCATTGTGACATTGCCATTGACCGAGGTAGCACCTTTAAAGCGAGCCAAGGCAAGATCGCCAATAGTAAGGTGATCGGTACGATGAGTGGCATAGAAGCGCGCCACATCGCTCATTTGCTTGGGTGTCAGAGCTGCTAATGGGGTATCGGGTGCAAAACCCTCTGATGTCCGAATCGCCTGTAATATGGGTGTTTCGCCAACAAGTAATTCATCTAAAAATGATTGAGGTACTCGCGTGTTTGCTGCTTTGGAAATGTCACCATTATGACGCAATAGAATCGCCACAAGTTCAGTTGGAACAGGGGAGTTAGGAGGCGGAAAGAATAGCGACGCTAAGCTACCAAATGTCGGCGCATCCAAAACCCCCATGCCGTACGGATAATTTTCAGGTAAATAGCATGATGCATCTAGGCCATCTGAATAGGCCTTCTGGCGCCATGCCGGGGAACCTGTAATATGATTTCCAAAAACATAGGCAGGGTTCGTTTGAGCAAAAGATTCAGCGGTAGGAAGACTCTTCTCGCAATCGATACTTACCACGCCTGTTGTGTTGCTTATGACAGACCTTGGGTCAACAGCGATGTAATTACCAGGATTCCCAAATTCATCATTCAAATACAATGAATTCATAAAGTAACAGCTTGCCCAATCGCCATCCGAAATAGTGCTGATTTTTTCCATCACAAACAACCAGTTTTCGTATCGGTGTTGCGCGGCCTCTTCGTCTTCTTCATCACTTGCGCATGCTAAGTCTGATTGGTACTCCGCGTGAAAATGCGTAATTAGTAAATCAATTAAATTTTCGCCTGCAGCCGCCTGTTCTAACATAGTCGTTGAGAATAAAAGTTGTAAGCAGTTTTCCAGTAGAGTCATATCCACCCCAGAATACATACGCCGAATACTAAGATCTCCCTTCACCTGAGTGGTCGCATAACCTTGACCAACGCCCGCAAAAGACCCAATTAACGGGCCCATAAAGGCCATTCTTGCATGCCGCTCACTAAGATGTTTCGTTAAAATATGTGTGGCAAAATAATACGGTTCTCCATCCAGCTCCCCCACAAATAATGGGGTTAACTCAGGGTTGCGAACAGGGCAAACGGCTTTTCTAACAGGGTAAAATAAAAGCGCCATACTATGGGCATTTAAACTGTCGCCTAGTCCGCCATCAACTTGCGGGCCATTTAAACTTTGTTCCCATGCATCAAATGTCATTTGAACTCCGCCAATTGCGCGTTTTAAATACCCGTGCCGAGACTCATCTTGGCGAGGGGGGACAAATGGAATGAGCACCCCATCAAATAATTTAGGGGGCAACTGTAATCGCCTAAATACACTGTGTTCTTCATATGAAATTCGTGGCACATCTCCAATAACAAGCGCATTTCGCGGGTCGGGGGAGTGAGGCTTTATAACACCAGGTGATGGGGCGGTAATGCGGGCATTTCCTAAAGCCCTTCTTAAATTGTGTCTTAATCCGTCGCAAACGGGTTTCCATTGCTGTGCCACTAAACGTAATGTGCTAGCCATAAAATGCCCTTTCTATAGTGCAAATGAGTATAAAAAAATAATTGGGGGAGTTTGATGAATAATAGTAAAAATAACTAAATAATGGAAGTGGTATTTATTGTAACGCGCACCATTCTTATGCCGTATACTGGTATATATCCAATCTATTACAGGAAAAGAGTGACACAATGCCAAAACCAAAGCTAATCAGTTTTAATTTATGCCCGTTTGTTCAACGGTCGGTTATTACCATGAAAGTAAAAAAGATTGACTGTGATGTCACCTATATAGATTTAGCCAATAAGCCGGAGTGGTTCTTAAAAATATCGCCATTTGGAAAAGTGCCTGTAGTTCAAATTGGCGAAGACGTCTTGTTTGAATCGGCCGTGATAAATGAGTATTTAGACGAAACAACACCCCCCAGTTTGCACCCCAGCACAGCGATTGAAAAGGCGAAGAATCGCGCGTGGATTGAATTTGGATCGGGGCTAATTATGAGCATGTTTCAGTGGTCAATAGCCGAAAACTTAGAACGCTACGACAAAACGTATCAAGCCTATTTAGATAACCTTAAAAAATTAGAAGATCAGTTAGGCGATGGCCCGTATTTTAATGGTGATGCCTTCTCATTAGTCGATGCTGCATATGCACCGCTTTGGCAACGGCAAGCTATTTTAGATGATGCACTAACGGGAAATGTGCTATCTCAATTTCCAAAAATTCAAAAGTGGTCCTCGCACTTGCTGCAAATGCCAGAAGTAACGCAATCCGTCATCCCACATTTTAAAGATGTGTTTCTAGCCTATATTCGTGCAAAAGATGGCATTATGGCACACCATTTAAGTGCGGTAACAGCTTAGGTTGATTTAAGCAGCCGTTTTGATGTTTTGGTTATGCGCCTAACCATTCCTTCAAACATAACAACATGCAATGGGTAAAGTAGATACCAATATACCTGTCCTAGAATACCAGACGGTTTATAGTAGGCTGTTTGAGTCCATATCGCACACTGATCACTCACCGTGTCTAACTTAAATTCTAACCATGCATAACCTGGAACCTTCATTTCAGCCCGTAATAGTAAATACTTACCATCCTCAAATTGTTCGACTCGCCACCAATCAATCGTATCGCCGACTCTAATGGTCACTGGGTCTCGTCTGCCACGACGCGTGCCGATGCCTCCCAATAGAAGGTCAATATAACCTCGTAAATACCAGAGGTAAGACCAAAAGTACCAACCTGTCTTGCCACCAATCTGACGTACGGGCTGAAACGCCAGCAAGTTATCTTTAGAATTAAATTCGCGTTGGCAACGGTAAAAGAGCAGCTCCTCAACTGGCGGCAATTTAGTGCCTCTAATTTTTCCTCTAGAGCTGGATAGCGAACCCGACCAATTTGTGCTGGGAGCACTAATCTGTTCTATCGCTGCAATTAGTGCATCTTCGAATGACATAGGTGATATAGATGGAAATAAATCTTGTGCTGTAGTGGAATTGATAACGCTTGGCACTGTGATACTAGCGATTAATTTTCGACCGATACGCGCATAAAGGGGCGTTATCAGACCTAACCACACACTAGACAAATAGGGTGTTAAAAATGGAACGGGTATAAATAACCTCTTTCGACCTGTTAGTCGCGCATACCCTTTCATCAAATCCAAATAGTTCACCACATCAGCTCCGCCAATTTCTACTATTTGACTTGTTTTAGTATTGATAGCTAGGGCGGCCACTAAATATCGGATTGTATCATCGACGTAAATAGGTTGCGCATGCATTTTTACCCATTTTGGTATCAGCATTATAGGGAGGCGTGTAACAAGCGAGCGCACTAAATCAAATGATGCGCTTCCTGGCCCTAGGATAACTGATGCCCGAAAGCAAATTGCAGTAATTGGCGATTCCATTATTTTAGTCTCAGTATAAAGACGTGTCTGGAAATGATCCGATAGTGGGTTCTTAGTTTGGTTTACTAATCCACCTAAATACACGATGCGTTTTAATGATTGTTCCGTTGCTGCTTTAATGA
>JAQBTH010000065.1 GCA_027623425.1 bacterium
GTTCGGCTTTTTGGGAGAGGCAATTTCCCGCTGCCATCGGCAGATAAAGGGAAATGCATTCGACAAAAATTCACCGCTTTATTCAAGTTCCCGTCGTTACCCCATACAACTCCGCCAAACCACGATCCAGAATAACCCTGCATCCACGAAAAACAAATATCCGATCCCTGATACCGACACTTAATCGAGTGAAGAAGGGCACTTACCTAAACAAACTTACTGAATATTCGCATGTTACTAAATCCAAAATAGATAAAGGACAAGAAAAGGGCCATACTTGCGGGTATCAAAAGGGCATTAAATCCAAAATACTGGTAAGACACTGAACCTGAAAACCCCCCTAATATAAATCCAAGAATCAATAAAACATATAAAATAAAACGGCGTCTATCAAATGAAACGCCCCTAAACCATTCACCCATCATAATACCAAGGTCTGTAAATACGCCCGTCACATGAGTCGTACGAATAATAGCCCCACTGTACGTACTCACCATCGCATTTTGTAAGCCACATGCTGCCGAAGCGAAGTAATGCCCGATAAATGAACCTTGTTTTAGCACAACCATCGCAACAAAAAGCAATATACTTTCTATGAATAATGCCATACCATACTGGCGACCCAATTTTAAAACCGCACTGCGTATAAAAAAACCACTAAACATCGCGCCCAGTATAAAACTGATTAAAATCGAAACCAGATGCAAAACACCGAACACTTTCAATTGTGAAAATTCAAAACCCAACCGCGTTGCGATACCAGTTAAGTGAGACACCGATTGATGGCTAAACCCCAACAGACCAACGGCATTTACATGCCCTGCAATAATGGACAACGCCAAGACACCTATTTCAACCCATTTTGGAAATTTAGACAACATAATGATTAAACCATTATAGAACAAACCCAAAGTGTGTTGAAATAAACAAATCAATTCCTATTTGTTCTCACCCTGAAATTCTAGGCGCCCGACATACTTAATAATATAAGACAATTAGCCTAGTGGGTTTAAGACAACAAAAAGTCGAAATCGTCCTCGGTCATTTTAGCAAGTTTATGGGATGCGCCATGCATAATGGTATCAAATAGCGCCGCTTTCTTTTCTTTCAACACCATCATTTTTTCTTCGATGGAATGCCGCATCAACAGCCGATACACAAACACCGTTTTACTCTGACCAATACGGTGAGCCCTGTCGCTCGCCTGGTTTTCCACCGCTGGGTTCCACCACGGGTCCAAATGAAACACATAGTTCGCCTTATACAAATTCAGACCCACACCACCTGTTTTAAGACTAATAAGAAATATTTGGGGAGCATCACTATTTTGAAACTCTGCAATAAGTTCTTTTCGCTTTGCCATAGGCGTGCTGCCATCGATTCTAAAATAAGGATGACCACTTTTCTTTAATTCGGCCTCCACTTTATCCAATCCATTGCGAAACTGAGAAAACACCAGCGCCGAACTATTGTCTTCCAAAAGCTCGCTCAATCGGTTGCATAAAAAGCCTATTTTAGGCGACATTTTTTCAAACTCAGGGTCAATCGCACTAGGGCATACGCAAATTTGCCGTAATCGCAAAATAGCACTTAGTGCCACAATACCCGCTTGCGACGCTGTTTTTTCAGCATACGCCTGCTTAATATCCGCCCGCACTTCAGACACAATACGGCTATAAAACATCTCTTGTTCCGGGCTTAAATCTAAGGAAATATTCGATTCCTGTTTCGGGGGCAAAGTATCTAACACCGCTTCTTTTTTGCGCCGCAACACAAACATTTGGGTCTTTTTAAGAATGGGGGATAAATCGTCTGATTTTGCCATATCTTGAAACTCAGCGTAAGTACCCAACAAACCCGGAATCGCCAAATCAATAACTGAAAAATACTCTCCTAAATGATTCTCTAGTGGAGTACCGGTAAGTGTTAATTTAAATTTTCCATCCAACTGACGCGCCGCCGATGCCCGCTTAGATTGAATATTTTTTATAATCTGCGCCTCGTCAAATATAATCACATGAAAGGCCGATTTCTTAATCAACTTCACGTCGTTTCGAAGCGTGTCATAACTCATCAGCACAATATCAGATTCCGTTTCCAAACTGCGACCAGGCCCCACATACTTATTAACCGTAAAATCAGGATAAAAGCGATGCAATTCTTCTTCCCAGTTAAACATCAAGGTGGGTGGCACAACAATTAAATGGGGGCAATACCCACTAAAAGAAAAGGGACTAGGAATCTCGCCAGAATGAATACCCGCCAAAAGCGCTATAGCTTGAAGTGTTTTTCCTAAACCCATCTCGTCGGCCAAACACCCGCCAAAACGATGAGAATATAAAAACGACAACCAACTGTAGCCTTCTACCTGATAAGAACGTAACACGCCATTTAGCCTAGAAGGAACCAAGGTTGGTTCTATCTTTTTCAAATCTTCCAAACGGTCTAAAATTGCGTGGTTCTTTTCATCCAAATTCAACGTCACACCACGTTTTCGAAGTGCCAACCAATCAAATATTTGAAGCCGCGGCAAACGGATCGGCAATGCACTCTTCGCCTCTTGCGTTTTTTGAAACTGCGATTGAATGAGTTTGACGATTTCCATGCTCTCCGGAGACATCACCTGAATACGCCCATCATTTTCCCACTGTACAACACCATTCAAAATACCTTGCCACTCCACGCTGGACAACCGTTTCCCCGCCTTAATAATAGATGGGTGGATTTCAAACCAATCCAAGTTATGCGCGTCTTGTAATGTGGTAATTTCAATATCTAAAGGCACTGATTCCATTAATTTATTCTTATAAGAAAGAGAGACTCCAAACCCATTTAACTCCGTTACCAAATAGGGCAACATGGCGCTGAAATGAGTGCTAGGAACCTCTGCAAACCCAGTTTCAAATAGCGATTCTAAAGGCACATCTAACAATCGCGACATACTTAATCCTGCCATCCAAAGTGATTTCAAACCCGCTTTAACAAGAAAGAATTGTTTATTTTGAATACTAAGAATTGCCGTACTGGCAAATTGAATCGCCTGGAATATAGTTCGAAGTGACGCCTCACATTCCTCGCGAAAATACGGTTCAAACTCGTCTAAAATAGGGCTATTCGCCACATATGCAGCCAAATCATCTTCACTGACCAAATGAAATAAACCAGAAATTAGGGCATACCCCAGATCTTTGTTTTTAGCGGTTTTTAATGGGCCAGGCAAAACGCTCAACCAATATAAGAAATGCTCTAAAAGCCCATCGATCGAAACCTCATCTGAATGCAATTTCAACACCGTGTTCGGCTTGCCTTTTTTACACTGAATCACCAATGAGGCGCCACGCGTGGCAATATCTGTGACCCGTTCATTTTGTTCCATAAAACACAAATAATCAGGCAAAACGTCTGCCACACCCGTTGTGCAACGCACCGACAATTCGTTAAAAAGTGAATGGGTCATTTTTAAGCCATGATCACTTGGTTCATAGGTTGGGTCTTCATCACATAAATCCCGATACAACCGCAAATTCCGATCGGGATGCAAACGAAATAAAACCCCATTTTTCCAATCAAATGCCAAGCCTTTTCCAACACATTCCAGCCCCTCACGCACGCCAGAAGACCCACTACTACCAATGGAAATCTGAACCTGTGTTGCCATCGCATGAAACACCGTTTTTGCCTGTTCTTCAACACCGTTGGCATCCCATGCCATTTGGGTGTAATCATGCCCAGATTTCCAATATAGCGGCAACACATCTGACTGCGTTGATAAGTACTCAATTAAAAGGGGTTCCGCCGCACCCGATGCATCATTGAGCATGGGCAAATACGCACTTGGAATCAGATCTTCTGGCTCACTCTCGTAGGAAAAGAATTCCACTTCCAACACCGATGGTTTAAATATGGATAAAATTAACGCTGGCGCATTTTTACGCCGCATAGGCTTGCTTTTTTTAATGCGTTTTGCAGGCGCACCAATCGATAATAAAGTGGATAAAAACCGAATCTGAATATCTTCATCTAACGTATGCCCATAGACAGGTGTTTTACTAAGTAGCCCCTTAATGGTCATTAAAACCAACATGCAATGCTTGCACAACCAATCCACTTCCGAATTGCAATTGCACTTCACCCGAAGCTTTCCATCGCTTACACCCAAAAGCACACAGTGAAAGCGCTCACACACCACATCACACAACAATGTTTTATTTTCCGCTCTCCAGCGAATATTTGTCATGCTATCGTCACGATAATACTCACGTCCAGACTCAGCAACATAGGTATTCGCCGACTCAATTAACGCGTCAATAGAGGCACCATGCAATGCCTTTAGCATCCTATTTTTATTTTGTTTAATGCGCGCAATAAGCGATGAAACAGTATTTTTTGAGTGGTTGTAATGTGTCAGAGTGAATCCCAAATAATTTAAAAAGTATCCTATAGCTTAACAGTACTCAGGAATAATTACAGTCATTATTTACAAAACCATTAAATACTATGTCTGATCAGTCATCTGTTTACTCACGTAATGCGCCAAGGCCACCATATCTGCGACAGCATCCAATCCGTCATCCAGCCCAAGAAGTTGAAAGGAATCTTTCGTGCCCCATTCATCCCTTTTACCTGGAAATCCAACCACAGGCGTACCGTTCCCTAATACATTGGCAAAAACCGTATTCAACCCTCTGGCCACTTCTGGACGGTAAATGCGTAAAATTAAATCCAACATCGCCTGATGATCCGGGTTGCAAAGTACCTGTGAAATGTCAGCATAAAATCGTGTATCATCGAAATCCCCTAGCTTGGGTAATTCACTCAGAAACGTGGGTGTCAAAATTAATTGCATACCATGTTTTTTCATATAAGCCTGCACACTCTCACGCACCAACCCAAATGCGCCATAAATACAATTTCGCCATTTTTGACCTTCAGGTCGAGAAACATCTTCACTCTGCAACAACTGACCGAATCTAAGAACCAAGTCCATCACGGGGTCTAAATCACCCGGTTTGGGGGGCAAAAATATTTCACTTAACGTGCCAATGCCTTCCGCTAAATCAAGGGCAAATAATCTGGCAAATAATTCTAATAAACAGGTTGTTTCATCTTTTCCAACAAAATAACGATTATCCAAACCAGGAACAGATTTCACTGCGCTTAATACACATAAATCATCCCGACCCACTGACTGAGTCGCAATGCGATTTTTTTCCAAGACGTCTTGTACACCCATCAAACTTTTTTCCCGCGACGGATGCAACACAACATTAGGCTCTGTGGTCGGAAATGACGGCAAAACCCCTACTTTTGTGATTCTAGAAAAATCACCTTCATTCGCAGACGCCCCAACAGGATTAGGTAAAGGATCATCCGACCACTTCTCATTCATACCCAATAGTAGAGCAAGCATAATTTGCGGGTCTGACGCAATAACAGCCACACTCACACCATATTGATTATTGTGAGGAACAACCCCACTCACGCTAAAAAGTCCATTTGCACCAGCAGGTCCACGAGCAGACCCTGCCCGATCTGTAACAATACTAGGTAGTTCAGTCACAACCGCATTACCACCACTAGAACCGCTAGCCACATATATAGGCGAAAGTGACGAGCACAAAGCAGAAGTCATTCCAGACTCTGCCCCCAACCAATGACGCGTCACTAAGCGTCCATTAAAAGGTGGGGCGATACCTTGGCCAACCACAACAACACCCAAAGCCAACAACCGTTCAATATAGTCTTCTGTTTTAGGCGCCGGAAACACAGGCGGATAAGGTCCTCCCATACTCACATTCACCCCCCTCAACATCATCCCTTGCTTCACTGCAACAGGAAGCCCAAATAAGGGGGTTCTAGGAATTATTGACTCATCAGACGCAATAATTGGTGGCATCACCCGATCCATGCAATGCACATGCATAACATTCGCGCGGTCAATGCTCTTGTAAGCAGCTGCCACAGCACCACCATCGTCCAACAAGTTTCGCCTAAGAGTCGCGCCGGTTAACGTTGCTAACATTCCTACACCTCTAAACAGAGGAGCCATTGCGTGACAAGAGCCTCCTAATTCCATCGTCTACACCTAACCTTAAATTTAGAATTTGGGAGTGTCTAAATGGCTTGAATATCTTGGGAGAGGGGAGTTTAAGTAGTGTAACAAGTAAATGGTAACTATCATAGATAAAAGTTTGATATGATATGCACATGAAACTTATTATCATGACTAACAATGCCCATAAGTTAAGCGAAATTAGCGACATACTAAGCGCCCATACTATATTAAGTTATAAATCAGTACTCGGGCACACCATAGCCGTTGATGAAACGGGAAGCACCTTTAAAGAAAACGCCACATTAAAGGTAAACGCCATGCCCGAGCAACCCAATGCCATAGTACTAGCAGAAGACAGCGGCATTGTGGTAGATGCCTTAGACGGCCAACCTGGAGTGCACTCCGCCCGCTACGCGGGTGACAATGCCACAGACGAACAAATGTGCGACAAACTATTAGATGAACTGGGTGATTGTGATGACCGAACAGCCCGCTACGTGGCCGTGATGGCGGTGAAATTCCCTGACGGCACGATTCACACGGTAGAAGGTCGCGTTGAAGGAACAATTGCACATGACATGCGCGGGGATGAGGGTTTTGGATATGACCCTATTTTTATACCCACAGGACATACAGAAACCTTTTCCGAACTAGGAAATGCGGTAAAGCATCAATTTTCACACCGTAAAAATGCCCTAAATGAAGTGGCAAAACTACTAAAGCAATATTCGTATCACTAGCTACAATTAATAAGCAGGGGAAAATGTCAAAACCAATTATAGCGCACTCAATGAATTTACAACAAGAAAAAAAATCAAAAATTAATTAGTTAAACAAAAATTAATAAAATGACACTTGATTTTTCATTTTTATGATTTTAGAATAAACGTATTCCCAAAAATACAAACTATGTGTCATCCCCTTACAATAAGACACTTCAAAAAAATCAGGAGTTTTCAAAATGGCCACATCACTAAGAACTGCCGTAGCACGCATAATACCCGTAATACCCGTAGCACGCATAATACAAAGAACGGTAACCTTACCTACGCGGCAATTTAGCCAAACCGTCGCTAATCAAGCAAAACAAAAAAGCCCTCTGCCAAATGCAGCGGCGCTAGAAAAATTAGACGCCCTATATGATGGAAAAGACACCATAGAGGTTGGCGGAAGGCCCGTTACAAAAGCCGAAATCATGAGCGCATTTAGACAACGCAGCGGCGCAACAAGTTCCATTTTAGATGAACTATATGGATACGCCTTACGAGATAGCGTTAAAGTATTATCCGACATCGCCCAAGGTGGCAACCCAATAGTGCAAGAGACGCTATCAGCAATGGGTCTAAGTGCTGCAACATCGCCAAAAACAGTCATCATCCTTAGCTCTAAATCACCCGAAAGAGTGTTTAAAGAAGGCGCTTTACTAGCCAACGGATTAACACCACAAGCCCTGTTAGAAGGAAAAGTAAAGGCCTACCCACAATTCCCAGGCGCAGCAAATACCTGGGACAACTTAACACCTTGCATGCAAGGCCTAATAGGCGGAACAAAACTCCCTGCTCGCGAACCATTTGCCTATCTTGCCACAGCCTACACTGGCGAACAACTGCATGGCGTCAACGCCCTTGCGCTTGCATTATCACCAGCTGGCATAATGCGTCGCAACCCAATAGATGGCGGACGTGACACCCGATTTACCCCAGACTCAAACGAACCATCCACATTGAATCCCAGTGTTGTACTAACACCCGGGCTAAACCTCGACACCATTCTCGCAGGTTATGCGTTGGGAAAAGACGGCAAGTACCACAGTTTAATGGCATTTAAATAATAAAATTAAACACCAAACCCCAAAAATGTGATCTAGAAACGGATAGTACGATAGAAATTGCCTCTAATAAAACCCAGCAAAATGCTATAGTGCGTTAAATGTCATTACTATCCGTTAAAGATTTAAGTTGTTCACAAGCCATAAAAGTTCTATTCGAAAATGCCACTTTCGGCATAAACGAAAACGACAAAATCGCCTTAATCGGGCCAAATGGCTGTGGCAAAACCACACTGCTCACTTTACTTTCTGAAGTAACCCAAGACACTCATCCCAATATCGCCACCCAAAATGGACTTACCATTGCCTACCTCAATCAAAAACTAAAATTTAACCCGGCACACACCATTCAAGAACACCTGTTTGAATCGGAAGACCCCGCGATAAAAGCACTGCGTTACTACCAAAAATGCTTGATGGAATACCAAGAAAACCAAACACCTGATACAGAAGACGCGTTCACGAATGCCTCCTCTGAAATGGACCGACTGGATGCCTGGGAATACGAAGACAGAGTCAGTTGCATATTAAAAGAATTAAATATCACCAATATGGACCAACACATGAGAGACCTTTCAGGCGGTATGCTAAAAAAGATATCCCTCGCCCAATTCTTTTTCAACAAAGCCGACCTACTTATCTTAGACGAGCCCACCAACCACTTGGATATCAAAACCATTGAATGGCTTGAAGGCATGTTAGCAGCCTCTAAATCGGCACTATTGATGGTTACCCACGACCGGTATTTTTTAGATAAGGTGTGTAATAAGGTATTCGAAATCGATCAGCAACAACTGTTTGTGTATAACGGGAATTATCAAATCTATCTTGAACAACGCGACCAACGGTATACGGCTCAAAACAAACACGAACAAAGCATTCAGTCCGTTTTGCGTGTGGAATTAGCCTGGCTAAGACGCGGCCCAAAAGCCCGATCTACGAAACAAAAGGCCAGAAAAGAACGCATCCACACCATGATAGACCGCAAGATGGTCACTCCCGAACAAGTGCTATCATTAAATGTAAAAGAACGCCGATTAGGGAAAAAGATATGCGAATTAAAACATGTCACAAAGACATTTGATACGCGTCCCATCATTACTGATTTTTCGTACATCTTTAAACAAGGCGAACGCATCGGAATATTAGGGCCAAACGGAACGGGTAAAACCACGCTACTAAACTTAATAATGGGCATTTTAGAGCCTGATTCTGGTGAAGTAGATGTGGGCATAAATACGCTGTTTGGCTACTTTGACCAACACAGCAAAGAGTTTAATTTAGATCAAACCATATACGAACACGTGACCGAAATTGGCACTCAAATCACCAATCACGAAGGCCGATTGATTTCCGCAGCAAAACTACTAGAGCAATTTTTGTTTCCTAGCAGCATGCTAAAAACCCCCATAGGAAAGCTATCAGGTGGAGAGAAGCGCCGTCTTCATTTAGTATGTTTGCTACTGAAAAACCCCAATTTTTTATTATTCGACGAACCTACCAACGACCTAGATATTCAAACCCTATCCGTATTAGAAGATTTCTTAGCGTCGTTTGCCGGATGCGTCATCGTTATTACCCATGATCGGTACTTTATGGATCGCGTCGTGGATCAGTTATTTGTATTTAAGAATGGCGGAAAAATCACCTCCATCGATGGCAATTACACCGATTACAATGATGCCATTAAAGACATCGAATCCATGTCTAAAAAAAATCCCTCTGCATCGCAACCACCGTCACCTAGCAGCGCAGAATCCAGCTTATCAAAAGAAGAACGCAAGGAATTCAACACCATA
>JAQBTH010000066.1 GCA_027623425.1 bacterium
ATAACTAAGCGTCGTCCTCGCCGTATGTTGAATACGACTGCGGAACCGCTAAGTCATTTGCCTTGTCTGCCCCAAATTCCACCCGCCCCAAACTGTGTTAGAAAGAGAGAGGCGTTAAATAACTAAGCGTCGTCCTCGCCGTATGTTGAATACGACTGCGGAACCGCTAAGTCATTTGCCTTGTCTGTATTTATTGTTGAATACATTCGTATTCTGCACGATTCGGGCGTAGTCTGGTATAATTTCACCATGACTAAAACAATTATTAGCCCATCGGGCGTTCGCGGTATTGTAGGGGAAAGTTTAACGATAGAATTTGCGGCACAAGTTGCGGCTGCCTTTGGTGCTTACTTGGGTGGTGGCAAGGTGGTTTTAGGTGGGGATACTCGCCAGTCGTATGGGCTGTATCACGCTGTTGTTCGTGATGCGCTACTTGGTATTGGCTGTGATGTTATTGATATCGGGCAGGCACCTACGCCCACCCATCAGCAAGCCGTTCGCCATCATCAGGCCGATGGCGCCATGGTCATCACCGCCTCACATAATCCGATTCAATGGAACGGTCTTAAAATGATGAACCGGGAAGGCGGTTTTTTGTCTCAGGCCGAATTTGATGATTTTAAACCCTTTTTAGATAAGGATTTTGGCGAATTGAGAGGCGCGATTGCCCCTGGGGAGTGTGAGGAAGATAATCAGGCCATCGAGCGGCATGTGGCGCGTATTTTTGAGGCGTTAGACGTGAGCGCAATTCGCAAGTCTACGCTTAAAGTGTTGGTGGATGTGAACAATGGCACGGGGGCTATTGCCGACCCTATTTTATTCGAGAAATTGGGAATACAGGTAGCCATTATGAATGGTGAACCAAACGGGATTTTTACCCATACTCCTGAACCGGTAAAAGAAAACTTAAGCCAAATTATGAACGCAATGAAAGAGGGCGGTTTTGATATCGGATTTGTTCAAGATCCAGATGCAGACCGTTTGGTGATATTAGATGAAAATGGCCATTTTATTGGTGAGGATTACTCATTGGCGCTGTGTGTGGATTACATTTTGTCGCATAGCGATGTGAGTGATAAAAAAGTGGTGGTGAACTTGTCTACGTCGCAGGTGGTTGAAGATGTGGCGGCGCGTTATGGTGCCACTACACATTACACCAAAATAGGTGAAACCCATGTTACCCAGGGGTTACGTGATTTGGGCGCGGTAGTGGGTGGTGAAGGAAATGGTGGGGTGATTTACCCGAAGGTGGGGTGGGGCCGCGATAGTCTTACTGGTATAGTGATCGCGTTAAAGTATTTGGCTGAATCGGGTAAATCGGTGTCGCAAATTGTATCGGATTACCCAACCTATGTGATGCATCGCGCTAAACGTGAGGTGGCAAGTCGTGAGGAAGTGTCTCAGCTTCTGGCTGATTTTGAGTCTAAATATCAGGGTGAGAAAATGGATACCCAAGATGGGGTGAAGGTGTACTTGGCTGATGGTTGGATTCAAATGCGTCCGTCGAATACGGAGCCCATTGTGCGTATCTTTACCGAGGCAAAAGACATAGAAACGGCACAACGATTGGCTCATTTGTAGCTTGCAACGTCATGGGCTGTGATACAATGCTGCTATGAAATTAATTTTGTTCCCATGCCGTGTGATTCATATGCTTTTTGTGTGGCTTGTTGTGGTATTTGCGTTTGTGTCTCATGCCCTTATTACTTTGCCACTTTTACCATTGGTATGGCCAAAACGTAGTGAGTTTAGTTTTTGGGTGGCAAAATTCTTTTTGAGGCTTGTTTTGCTGGCCTGTGGAGTACGTTTAACCGTGACTGGTGTTGAGCATTTTCCTGAAAAGGGAGGGGCCATTGTGATGAGTAATCATCAATCCATGATGGATGTGTTGGTGATGTTGATTGCCACGCCTCGTTACTATCGGTTTATCGCAAAAAAGGAAATTCAGTATACTCCCTTTGTGGGTCTTGCTATGGTGGTGCAGCGCCATTACTTTATTAAACGCACCAATGCCCGTGAAGCGGTTCGCATTATGACGGAAGTAAAGGCCGATGCGGCATTAGGTATTCCGATTATGATGTACCCGGAAGGCACCCGTTCAGAAGATGGTGCGTTAGGCGAATTCAAGCGAGGTGGCTTTCAAATTGCTGTTGAAACCGGTTTGCCTGTGGTGCCATGCACGCTAATTGGCGCCAGGCAGGTGTTGCCGAAGAAAAAACTTTTTCCAAAGCCAGGCCATATTTACGTGCATTTTAGCCAAGCGCGATTGCCAGACAAGGTGGCGCCTGATAATCGAATGGCGGTTAAGACGGCTTCGGATAATTTATTGAATGTGGTGCGCGGCGATATTCTAGAACAGCAAGCGTCTTTTGCGCTAAACCCATAACTTTTATCGTTGTAAGATAAACAACCCTTTTTTAGAGACTAAATTACTGAACGGTTTAATTAAGATTTGTAGCCATTTTGGCTTAATCAGTGGGGCTTGATCAAGAACTCTAATGTGGTGGGCCTTGCATAGGGACCGAAAGTCGTTGATCGTAATAACGCGAATGTTTGGTGTGTTATACCACTCGTATGGTAGCTGTTTTGTGCGTGGGCTACTTCCCGATAGCAATAATTGCAATCGTACTTTCCAATGACCAAAGTTAGGGAAGGTCACAATAACTTTTTTACCCACGCGCAACATTTCCTCAAGCACTGGAATTGGGTCGTATACTTCTTGTAGAGTTTGACTTAATATCACCACATCAAATCGTTTTGTACCAAACTCTCGCAAGGCTTCGATTAGATTGCCTTGATACACGGATAACCCATTTGCCACGCAGACCTTCACGTTTGCAATGTCGATTTCAACGCCATAACCTTTGGTGTTTTTACCTGTGGATAACGCAGCAAGCAATGCGCCATCTCCGCAGCCTAAGTCGAGTACGCGACTTTTTTCTGGTATTAAGTTGTATATCATTTTATGGAAGTAGTGCAGATTATTAGTTGTCATTTAGTTTCTCCAAAAATAACTGTACCAAATCGGTTAAGTCTGGTTGTTCCAGTAAAAAGGCATCGTGGCCATTCATACTATCCATTTCAGCGTATGTGACTTCTTTATCTAACCTTATGAGGCTTTTAACAAATTCTTTACTTTGCGCAGGCGTGTATAACCAGTCTGTGGTAATCGCGATAACGAGGAACTTTGCTTGTGTTGCCGAAAAGGCTTTTTCTAGGCTACCGTATTTGCGTGGCATATCGAAGTAGCTAATGGCTTTAGTGAGGTATAAATAGGTGTTGGCATCAAAGCGATCCACGAATTTATCCCCTTGGTATTTCAGATAACTTTCGATTTGGAAGTCCGTGTCAAAATGGTATCCGTATTCGGATTTGTCTTGCAATTTGCGCCCAAATTTACTGTCTATGGATTGTTCAGATAAATAGGTGATATGGGCAATCATTCGCGCTGTAGCGAGGCCTTTCTGGGGGATAGCCTTGCCGTAAAAATGACCTTTATTAAAATTAGGGTCAGAGGAAATCGCTGAACGGCCGATGGCATCAAATGCGATTGCGGTGGGGCTCACCTGCGCCGTGGCTGCCAGAGGTATGCAGCTGCGTACTTTGTCGGGGTAACTGGCTGCCCATTCAAGTGCTTGCATGCCACCCATTGACCCACCGATGACAGACAGCCAATAGGGAATGTTTAGATGTTCCATTAGGTTGTATTGGGCGTTGACCATGTCGCCTATGGTGATGACTGGAAAATCACTGCCATATGGCTGGTCGGTCTCTGGGTTTATTGAGCTAGGTCCGGTGCTGCCTTTGCAGCCGCCGATTACATTGGCGCATACGATGAAGTAGCGGTTTGTATCCACTGCTTTTCCGGGCCCAATCAGGGTTTTCCACCAGATGTCGGCATCGGCATCGCCCGTTAGAGCATGGCAGACCAAAATAGCGTTACTTTTTGTCGCGTTTAAGCTGCCAAATGTGGTGTAACACTGTGTAATAGGCCCTAGTGTTTGACCACTTTCTAGTTTAAGCGCGTTTTTTCCTTCAAATGCGGTGTGGGTATGTGCCATGACGTTATTATATCACGCTCATTATGACATTAAAGTAATACCAAAATAGCGAGAATTATTCGGTAGATTCCGAAGGGTGTTAGACGCCATTTTTTGAGTAAGTGAAGGAAGACCTTGATTGCCAATAGTGCCACCATGAAGGCTGTCACAAAACCTATTATTATTAGGGATAAATCTGAGTTATTTAGTGTTGGCGCGGTTTTAATAAGATCGTAGGTGACTGCGGCAATCATGATTGGAACGGCGATAATGAAACTGAATTGAGCGGCGGTTTGTGCTGAAAGTCCTGTTAGTATGCCGCCCACTATGGTTGCGCCAGATCGCGATGTGCCAGGCCAAAGCGCGGCGCACTGCGCGATGCCAATGAATAGGGCTTGTTTGGTTGTGATGGTGTCGATGGAGTCGGTTTGGCCTAGTGGCGGGTGGGTTTTGTCGACCAGAATCATGAGAATACCACCAATGCCTAGGCCGATGGCCACGGTAGTGGGTGAAAAAAGGTGGGCTTTAATGAACGTGTGGGTGAGTGCCCCGATGCCCAAAGCGGGTAGGGTTGCGATCATGATATTGATTGCCAATGGGGAGCGCCAGTTCTTTGGGTAAATAAAGGGGCGAAATATGTTTTTATATAAGATTACGACAGCCAATATGGCCCCCAGTTGAATGGTGATTTCAAAGGTGCTGGCGAGGTGCGCCGGGAACTGCAACCAGTGGCCAGCCAAGATTAAATGGCCGGTTGAAGACGCCGGAATGAACTCGGTCAAACCTTCAATGATGCCAAGAAGAATGGCCTTTAGTACGAGTAGGGAATCCATGGTGTTTAGTATACCATCTTAAATTCTACCCTCATTAACTCTCTATTTTTGCCATGGCTTTGTGCATGGTAATAATTAAATCTAGTTTTCGTTTTTGCGTAAAAGTGAGAATGTCTTTTAGCTCATCAAGTGCAATTTCGATTTCGGCCTCTGTTATGGCCTTGGTTTGTTTACTACGCACGAGGTACTTGTTTTTTAGTGGTGCAAGTTGCGTAATTTGTTCATCGGTTAAATTTAATTCTTGGCTTATGGCTGACATTTTTTCTTCAATGGTCACGGGAGTCTCTGCAAATGCGCTTGGAGATGCCATTAGAATAAACATGGTAACTATTAATGCTAGTCTCTTCATTTTATAGGCCTCCTGCTTGCATTAGAAACCATTGCCCCACTGCAAAGCACAGTGCAAACATCGCCCATTTGGTTACGGATAGCCAGTTGCCAGATTTAGGTAGTTTTGTTTTGGCGGACTCCCCGAAAAAGGCGATGAGAAGTAGAATGGCAAAAAATCCCCAGGCATAAACCCATAGTAATAACATGCCGTTAATAAGACTTTGAGTGGCCGCATACGCGAGGATTATGGCCAAGATGGGTAAGGTGCATGGCGACATGGTTAGGCCTGTTAACGCACCAAATATGATCAACGAAAATGGCGAGTTTATTTTTGCCTTTTGTATGTGTTTTTGAGGTAAGGTTAGCCAACCCACTGAATTAAAGGCCAGAAGAAAAAAGACGTTAGCCACTGCGATTTTAATCCAAGGATACTGTAAAAATGAGCCAAAAATGCCGCCACTGGCAACGGCAATCGCACCTAGGGCAACATAGGCGAGAGACAACCCAAAACCAAATAGTAATACGGATAAAATTGGATGCCGCTTACTTTCCTTTGTGGCGGTAATGATGGAAAAGGTTATAGGGATCATAGGGAAGATGCAGGGTGTGAATGAGGTAAATACCCCACCTAAGAAAGTGACTAATAGGGGCATTAATAGCCCGCCTTGGGAACCTGAGAGTAACAATGTTTGCAGGTGTTGAATCATGTGTGTTCTCCTTTATAATTCGAATTCATAGCCAACTGATATGGTGGTGAAACTAAACCCTGTGTCGCTTAAATAATGGTCAAGACTGGGTTTAATGACGTTCCCACTTTCAAGCTCATAACGTAATCCCAGGCTAAATTGATGAGAAACAAAATCTTCCAAAGCAGGGTGGTTTGTAAAGTTTCCAGCTGGCACAGTTGGAAATTTATTCGCCCAGAAGTCAGCCTTTGTTTGTTGGTAATAGCGGTATTTTAAATCCAGTATCATGTTGTCGTTGAGATAGGTTAATAGGGTCATGTCGGTACTTTGGGCGGTAATTCCAAAATCGTCATTATAGAGGCGAAGGCGCCAATGAATGGCTGACGCGTCAAACAACCAGCGTGAATAGACTATTGAAAATGCAGTACCTGTTCGCGAATCGGGCAATTGTTCTAAAGCTTCGTTTGTGGGAGGCCCAGTTTTAATAGGAACGAATTGGTACCCTGTGGATAAATACCCACTTGATACAAAGTGTTCTGTTAGAAATTTGATTCTGCTTTTTTGATTAATAAGATGTTCAATCGAAATAATGCTGGTGATTTGATTGCTATCTAGGTTATCTTCTTCTGGTATTAAAAATGCATTTGTTGTGTTTACTTCAGGTTCATTGTAATTGGCGGTGTAATAGGCGCCAAACCCTAGTATCGTATCTCTATTCGGAAATGGAAAAGAGATTGTTTGGCCTAATGTGCCAGACGTATAGTCAGATTTAGTGCTGAGCTGAAGTGAGCTGGTTCCGTATATGTCGGATGTGAAGTAATGTTTGAAATTTACGCTTCCGGAATGGCGACCTTTTGTTACTTTCGATTCGCCTTCCCCATGTTCTCCTTCTTCCTCCTCTTCACCTTCAATCAGAGTTGCAGACGGGCCTGAACTTGTACTAAAACTGGCGGAGGTGACGGAATCATAGCCGTATTCTAGTGATAATTCATCGTGATTATCTAGCACGGTTTCATACAGAATTAGTCCTTCCCAGATGCTTACATCATCGGAGTCTCCGTATGCCATGCCCCGCACATTAAACTTGCCTTCTGCATAGCCCGTTTCAACCATAAAAACGAGCATAATGATAATTAGAGGTAGTATTAATTGCATCCGCATGCCCCTCCAGCTGAATCATATCCGCCACGGGAACCCTCTTTAATTTGGTAGATATGTTGGTCGACCTTAGTGCGTAAGCGGTCGGATTCAAACTGCATTATGGGATCGTTTAAATAACGCTTTTCATAAAAACTGAGTTCAGTTTTAGGTGGCATTTTTGCTTTCTGGTTGGCATTGTCGTTATTTTGAGCCATTGCGGGTGTGCTGAGTATTAAAATAGCGCTTAATATGGTGATGTATTTCATTTTATATCCTTTCATTTATGCAACGCGGCGTACTGATTTTGTTTTTGCGTCTACGCCAATGCCTCTATATGGTGTGGGCACCCTAAGGTCTTGTCCCATAAGTAGGCATTTGGCATAAATCTCTCCGATAGCGGCGGATGGCCCCTCTATTGTTACCGCATCAAAACGCGGTGCTTCGATGAACTGTTTTGTTTTACTGTTAAAGAAATTCGATGAACTGTTTTGTTTTACTGTTAAAGAAATGAGTGTGGTTCTTGCCATTTTCGGTGCGAGTTTTAGCATAAGTTCCCGATGTGACTACGGCGCCATTTTTCACATCTATTCGCCCAAAAGCGACATCTTTTTTATAGGGGTTTAATAGGGCGATTTTCCATGGGTGGCTGGTACTTTTAGCACGTATGTCACCTCCGGCATTTATTAATATATCTTGGCCACCATTTTGGGCTGCAAATTCAAATGCTTCATCCACAATAAACCCTTTGCCTATTCCACCAAGGTTTAGAATCGTATCGGTTTTCAGTTTTACCTGGTTGTGTTTTTTTAATGAGAAACCGTGTTGTCCATTCGGCTTTTTTGATATCCCTTCAAAATCCACGCGAAACACTCCTTTTGACTCTAATTGCAGTTGTTTTGCAATGCACAACACCTTAAATAATGTGTCTGAGACTGGGTGCCACTGATTTTTAGCGGCCTTATTGAGTTGGCTAAGTTCACTATCTGGGTTGAAAAAATTCATCATGTTAACGAGTTTTTGTGCGTGGTTTAATGTTCTTTGCGCAAGCCCATCCACGTGTGATGCAATGACTTCAAAACGAGATGCCATTAAGGTGCCATTCGCGCAATAATTTTCGTGAAATGGGTGAGAGATGTTTATTGTAGATAAGTGTGCCATTGGAGTGGTAACTCGCTTCCCTGGTAGACCAGCTTTTTATCCGTATCAAAAATAAAGATAGCTGGTGTTCCAAAAATTTGATTGTTCTTAGTAAATTCTAATTTGGAATCAATGCCTGTGTTTAGGTCTAGTTTTTGCCGTTTAAGGTATTTTTCAACGCGTTTTGGTGTTTCTCCTGCATTGATGACCAGAATGTGTTTAGAGAGTTTTTTCTCTTGTGCGATTTCATTCACTTCTTTTAATTCAACTTTGCAGACTTTGCACCACGTTGTAAACACGCTGACAAGTAATGGGTAGTGCTGATCGCTTAAATCAATGTGCTGGCCGTCACTACTTGTGAACGTATAGTTTTGTTGCAATTTTTGGCCTAATTTTAATGTGCTTACGGTGGTGCTTTCTTCTGAAAGACTGGCAAAGGCAAGGGTACTTTGGCAAGCAATGACTCCTATTATGATTGTGGTTATGAGTTTGTTTAACATGGGTGTTGTCCTTTCTGGTAAAATTATCGATGATTACTACTAAATTTGGCATTGGTAATATTACCTAAGCCTGCAAAAGTGAGCGTGGATATGCAAGGTTCTAGGGCGTTTGTAACAATTGTAACTCTTTTTTTAACGGGGATTTTGTTTTTTTCCGTTCTAGATATTATTCAGGATTCCTTAGAAGGGGTTACGTTTGGGCACTTCATGATTGAAACAAGTCAGTCTGTGTTGGTGTTTGGCGCGATACTTTGGCTGTTGCGTCGCTATGTGTTAGAACGCAGGTCGAGTAGTCGATTGGCCTCACGTTTGCGGGTATTGAGTACCGATAGAGACGAATGGCGCCAAAAAGCGGAACGTTACGTAAAAGGGTTGTCTGAAGTGATCGAACAACAATTTAAAGAGTGGCATTTAACTGAGGCTGAGATTGAAGTGGGGTTTATGGTGTTGAAAGGGTTTGCCCTAAAAGAAATTGCTGATATGCGCAGTACCCGAGAAAAAACAGTGTATGCCCAAACTCAAACCATTTATCGAAAATCCAATTTATCGGGACGCACTGAATTTTCAGCCTTCTTTTTAGAAGATTTGTTACCCGCATCGATTACGGTGTGACGCGTCGACGGTGTGATATGATTTTTCTATGAGTTTTCAATATTGCAAACGCTGTCGTAAAGCCTATTCTAAGGATAGAGCTGTGTTTTATCAGGGCCAGTATTTCTGTGTGAAGTGCCGGGCGCGCTTAAAAGAAATTGGCAGTGATGATGCCGTAGATGTGCGCATTCAAAGTGATAATGAAGTTGTGGCTGATAATGGCGCTCAGGGGCGTCGGCAGGTGGGGGTGTTTAAAAGCGAATCTGTTGACCCGGTTATTATGCAGTGTCAGGACGTGATACAGGCGAATCCTAAAAATTGGGAAGCCCACTTTACCCTTGCAAAGCTGTTTATGAGCAAAGGCGATAAGAAGCAATCTCGGTTTCATGCGCAACA
>JAQBTH010000067.1 GCA_027623425.1 bacterium
AAGAAAGGTAATAACCGAAACCGATCAGCTAACACTATTTCAAAAACAACTTAAAGCGGCTATTCTAAATGGAATTCGTACCGAGCATTTGCCAAAACTATAACACGTCGTTTGTCATCCCGCACGTGATGCGGGATCTCAACAGACACAGTGCAGCTAGTAACATTCAGCCGTGAATCCTAAGCCATGCTACATTCTAAGTACTAACGTTTGCTATACTAACTAAATGTCCCTAACCAAACACCTGCGCCGCCGAGGCTTCAAAGGCGATATCCGCACCGACGCCTCATCCAGGCTCGTTCACGCAACCGACAATAGTATTTATCACGTCACCCCACAGGCCGTTGTGGCGCCGCACTCTACCGCCGACGTGGCAGCGCTCATGGCCACAATTAACAGCCCGAAACACGCCAGCACGGCCACCCATGTTATGGCCCGCGGCGGGGGAACCGGCACCAATGGCCAGTCGTTAGGCAACGGTATCGCCATCGATTTTTCCCGGCACATGAACCGCGTGCTAGAAATTAACACCCAAGAGCACTGGGTGCGTGTAGAACCGGGGGTTGTATTAGACACATTAAATGCCGCCTTAAAACCCCATGGGTTTTATTTTGGGCCCTCGGTGGCCCCAAGTAGTCGCGCGACTATCGGCGGCATGATCGCGACCGATGCCTGCGGAAAGGGCAGTGTGGTGCATGGACGCACCAGCCAACATATTCTTGAACTAGAGTGGGTTAGCGCAACGGGCGACATTCACCGCACGGTATCGCCTGGGAATAATGCGCCGCACGCGGGGATCCCCGATCAAGCCGGGGATGACGGTAACACGCAAACTCCCCAGGTCAAACACGGTGACGAGCTGCAATTAACAGCTAACGATCCGCTATCACCCATCCAAATTGAAACCAAGCTAATAAACTTATTAACACCCATTCACAGCATCGTAAGCGCGCAATTCCCTAAGATCAGCCGATTTGTATCCGGATATAACATTCCACATGCCTTAACAGAGAACCATAAACTCAATATCAACGCCCTAATCGCAGGTTCTGAAGGCACGTTGGCCCTGGTTACCCAAGCCCGATTAAAAATTCAGCCCATACCAAAGCGCATTCAAGTATTGGTGTTGGGCTATCTTAGCTTTCAATCGGCCATAACAGACGGGGTAATCCTAGCAAAACATCACCCATATGCCATTGAAACCATGGATTATAGCCTCATTACCGTATCCAAAGGTGACGCAAGATATAAAGAAATCATCACATTTGCTCCAGAATTGCGTGATAAAAAAGTAAAAGCAATCTCTATTATCGAGTTTAAAGGCGACGATCCTAGCGCCATACAACTGCAATTAAATGAAGCGAAATTAGAAAGTGCGGCAATTGCCTATTACGACACGACGAATCCTGAAAAACAGAGCCTATTTTGGCAATGGCGAGCCAGGGCAGTCGGGCTGGCGGGAAACACAGGCACGGCTGCCTCAGCAATACCGTTTGTGGAAGATTGTGCCGTACCACCCGAACATCTCGCTGACTTTGTGAAAGACACTCAAACATTGCTAATGCGATACGACTTATCAGCCGCATTTTACGGTCATTTGGACGCAGGTTGCATCCACATGCGCCCAATTTGCGATTTGCAGTACGAAGACAATCAAGAAAAAATACTGCCATTCACACAAGAAATGGTAAAACTTTCAGGAAAGTACGGGGGTATTTTGTGGGGCGAACACGGACGTGGATACCGAAGCGGGGTTGCCCCTCAGGTGTTTGGGTCTCAAATTTATGGCGTGATGCAGGCCATTAAAGAGGTCTTCGACCCTACAAACATATTAAACCCAGGTAAGATTGCGACGCCTTTATCGACTAACGTTCCTTTAAAACAACCCAATGACGATTTACGTGCAAAGCGCGATGTGGCCATTCCGGATGGCATCCAAGCCCAGTTCCTGGGCACCATTGCTTGCAATGGGAATGGCCAATGCTTTCAAGTGAATCACGAGGCAACCATGTGCCCCTCATACAAAGTAACCCTAGACCGCATCCATTCACCCAAAGGGCGCGCCACACTGATTCGAGAATGGTTGCGCGAGAATAGCTTAACGCGCAACTCCATTCTTCTACCAAATACCAATTCTTGGTTTATCACAAAGTGCGTGCGTACCATTGCCAGAATAGGTGGCCGAAAAAACCGCCACCACGATCTTTTTAACGCGCTAGATAAGTGCCTGAGTTGCAATGCCTGTACCCACCAATGCCCTGTGCATGTGAATATTCCAGCCTATAAAAGTCAATTCTTACACATGTATTATTCGCGCTACTTACGCCCCATTAAAGACCATTTATTAAGTAACGTGGAATGGGCCGCTATTGGTTTTACAGCGGCGCCTCGCTTTTGGAATACACTCACGCACAATCCCGTATCCAAATTGGTGTTACGCGGCTTTGGCCTAAAAGACTTACCAAAATTAAGTGTGCCAAGTACGAGTACCCAACTAAAAAAATGCCCAGAATTTGAAAACGTACGTTCCGTAGACTCACTATCCAAACTACTACGATTTAAACCCACTCAACACACGTTGTTTTTCGCGATAGATGCATTTACGTTTTCCTATGATGCTCCCACACTTATTCATACCTTGCGCGTACTAGTTGGGCTCAAATATGAACCGGTAATTTTACCCTTTAGTGCAAGTGGCAAGGCCAAACATGTGCGTGGTTTTAAAGATAGCTATGAAGCCGATGTTATTAGCGCCTCAGAAATTTTGCAGGCAGCCCACACCTTAAAACGCCCCATAACCGGCATTGAACCCAGTGTGGTAGGGCAATGGTCAAATGATTACCAAAAAGTGCTAAAGGCGTATAGCAAAGGCAATGAACGCTTGTTCCCAAAAGTAGGTAAAGAGCGCCGCATTGAAACGGTGATTTGGAATGCACTTTGCGACAGTAAAGGAAAACCCCGTAAGCACCCATTTAAATCGCTGAGTATGAATAAACTGCAAAACTTGCCAACTTACCATTTGTTTTTGCATTGTCATGAACAATCCGAATCCCCTGAAACAGGCCTGCAATGGCAACGTATCTTTTCTGCTTTCGGTATAGAACTAATTATCGAAAAAGTGGGTTGTTGTGGCATGGCAGGTGGTTTTGGTCACGAAACCCGACACGCAGCGGACTCAAAAGGTATCTACGCCTTAAGTTGGGAAAGTAAAATTAAAACACTAAACCCGGATCAAATTTTAGCCACTGGATTTTCGTGCCGTTCCCAGATTAAACGGTTTTCGTCTAAATCGCCGCAACATCCCGTATCGGTTTTAGCGCGATTTTTTAGCCGTTAACAAAAATGTTGTCGGGCTGTTTATTCCCTTGATGTTCATGTTTTTGCGCTCTAAAAAATAGAAGTGATCGATTAATGCATCACGAAATCCTAGACTGACATGAATAAATTGTTCAACACCCGTATCTAATAGGGCATAGGCGCCATCAATGGCTTCGCCCCAAATATCATAGAACACAGGGTCACCGGCAATTACACCAGAGATGGCAGGCCCGCGATGAATACCAATTTGCAACCGTATATCGGCAAGTTCCTTCATATTAATGGCACTAAAAATCTGTTTTACTTCCAACGCAAAGCTTGCAATCACTTTTGCAGGGTTTCCTTTTGATCCGTTAATGCCAGACACCACTAGGTACACACCACTTCTAGGTGTAATGCGCTGCAACCCATAATTGCTGCATAATTTATCTAAGGTTTGAAACACCTTCGCATATTGACTCACAAACGACGTCGGGTTCCCCGTGTAGGTGACGCCGCATACCCGAATTGCCACGACTGAAACATTATCAAAGCTATCAGCGATGATAGTCTGATCGTTATTTGCCATGCCAGACTTATTTAGACGCTGGTCCATATATCGTGAAAACGACGATAATTCCTTTTTATTCCCTATGTTCATTTACACTCAACCTTAACCCCTTATTTACCGATAAAAAGGTTATCGATCAAAAAAAGGAAAAGGATAGGGCGAATGAAAATTACATTTTGGGGTTGCAGAGGGTCTTGCCCTGGAGCCGTACATGAACAAAAACACCATGGCGGTAACACCACTTGCATAAGCGTCGACTTGGGTAGCGAGGCGCTTATTGTATTAGACGCAGGCACAGGTATTCGAAATTTGGGAAAAGAAATTTTAGAAAAATCCAGACCCATTTATTTGCTGCTTACTCATGTGCATTGGGATCATATCCAAGGGTTTCCATTTTTTGATCCGATTTTTAATCCAGAACAAAACATATTTCTATATTCACCCGATGGCAAAGAAGCGGTTCGTAGACTATTATGGCAAATGGATGGGACTTACTTTCCAGTAACCCATAATGAGATATGCGCCACATTAACGCCGCTAAAAACACCTTGGTTTATGGAAAGTGTATTTCAAGGGTCTTTAGACTCTATACAAACAAATCACCCTGGTAAGTGTTTTGCCTATCGTTTAACTCACGAGGAGAAATCTGTGGTGTTAATCCCTGATAATCAATTGCATAAAACAAGGCCAGACCATAAGGACATGAGTGAGTTTATTGAATTTTGCCGTGATGCGGATGTATTAGTACATGATGCGCAATTTCGAAAAAAGGACATGCCGTTAAAAGAGGATTGGGGTCATAGTATTTTAGAGGATGTCATTACATTGGCCCACACTGCCAACGTGAAGACGCTTGTGCTATTTCATCATGATCCGGACCGTACAGATATGGAATTGGAATCGGATGTAAAAACGGTGAATAACGCACTTAAAAAATTAGGCAGTAAAACTCAGTGTGTTGCCGCGGCCGACGGGCTAACAATCGAACCATAACGGTGGGTGGATTCACACACACTCACTTCACGCATGTAGTGGCTAAGTTCCAATAATCCGTGTTCTAAAATAGGTGATTTTAATACGCGCACAAAATGCTCATGGGCGCCTTTAAGTAGCGGTTCACTAATCGTCCCAAGTATTCGAAGACGGGGGTGATCATATTTAGACAACCTGGCGATAAAGGTCTGCTCATCCTCCTCAATTAAATACGCCGTTGGAAAATGATTCTGGATCGTGGCATTATCAAGTAGAACAAACGAATTCTGAGATGTTGATATATGCAAATGCACACCAGAAATTAACGCAGCAACAATAAGTCGCGCTTGGTCTAAAGGCGAGTCTGTTTCTTGGTACCTATATATATACTGGCGGATGGGTACCCAGTAATGCCAATTGTGCTGGCCTTTAAGTTGGGTTAGATCCTTCGGTTCTGTCATGGTCTTTTGGGCGTCTAAATAATTCCAAACGGAACGTATTAAACACAATTGTTCGGAATAATCGAAGCTGGTGTTTGCCAAAATAAATTCTGTAACACTCTTAACATGCATGGGCCAACTTTCGGGAATAATCACCTCGCCTGATTTGGCCTCATCGCAAATATCTTTACACGTTACCATTTGAAATAAATAAAGGGGCCCGCCGGCCTTAAATCCACGACCATAACTACTAAGTTTTACACCACCGAAAGGTTGTCTACCCACAATAGCCCCAGTGATGCGGCGATTGATATAATAATTACCTGCTTTCATGAATCTCACCCACGTATTATGTTCCCGAGAATCCAAGCTAAATAAACCCGCCGTTAAACCGTAGGAGGTGCCATTCGCTAATTTTATGGCATGTCGTAAATTTTGAGCACGCATCACAAAGAGTAGGGGGCCAAAGCATTCCGTTAAATGGGAAAAAGACCCTTCTTTTACCCCTAACTTTATTCCAGGCGTCAATAAAAAATCCGATAGAAATCGAGGTTTCAATAACCATGATTCTCCGGGTTCATCATAATCAACGGCATGACGAATCGATTCGTTTGCCTCTCCGATTAGAGGGCCTACATCCGAGTTAAGTGAGGTAATTTCATCCACGCACAAGCTTTGGGCGGCGTCTTTTAGTGCACGCATAAAGGCAGGATCGTCATATACTTCAGCCTCTAAAATTAGCAAGCTGGCCGCACTGCATTTTTGCCCCGCATAGCCGAATGCAGATGCAACGATTTCGGTGATCGCCAATTCGCGGTCCGCTAGTGCGGTAACAATAATACTATTTTTACCCCCAGTCTCAGCGCATAAATCTAGCGTTGGGCGCATGTTAAGGAATGCCGATGCTGTGGTGCTTGAGCCTGTTAATACTATCGTATCGATTCGTGAATCCTTTACTAATGCGCTACCCAAACCCTGTTCCTCGCACGGTATGAACTGAAGCACTGTTTCAGGTATTCCCACTTCCCAGAATAACTCAGCAATGGCGCGCCCCACCCACTGGGCTTCTGGCGCTGGTTTAAATAGTACTGTGTTACCTGTAATAATAGCAGCGACAATACCACCAATAGGAATTGCCAAAGGAAAATTCCAAGGAGAGGCTACCATCACAACCCCTTTTGGCGAATGGGTGACTGCTTTATCTGCCAATAATGTATTGTATTGGCGTGGATAATAGTGTAAAAAGTCGATTGCTTCACACACTTCGGCATCGGCATCCGCAAATGGCTTATGCGTATTGGCCATGATTAATGTGATAAAAGTACCGCGACGTTCTCTTATTAGTTTTGCCGCATGAAAACAGAATGCAGCTCTATTTTCTATCGACCGACTCGCCCAAGATGCCTGTGCCGAACGGGCCTCATTTAATATCATGTCACATTCATCCAATTGGCGAAGTGATACACTAGGGGGCTGAAACGCCTGCACGTCAGAAAAAATACCATGCACCCATTCTCTATTTGCAGAAATCGAAACATCTGTTGGCGAGTCATTTTTGAACATATCGCTTAATGCGTCTTGTTCGTACACATCAGTTAGACGGTTTTGGACACGAAATGTTCCCATAGCAGGCGACTCTAACGGACCAAAAGAGCGTAAAAAGCGTTCCGCCTCAAACTTCCATTCTACCGAACCGGGTTTAATACGAAATGAACGCGTCAAATAGTTATCAGGACTAGTGGCTTCATCAATTCGCCTTACCAAATAGGCGATGGCAAAATGTATGTCTTTATCACTCGTTGCAGGGCAATACGTCAGCGTATTGTCGATCAACATTTGAAGTGTTTTGCGCATTGGCTCGGCCATGCCATACAACAATTCAAAACTCACGTATTGCTCCACACCCTTCTCGGCACGTTCCAAAAGGGCATATGCAATATCAAAAAGGTTATGCGATCCAATGGCCAAATGGGCCGACATAGCGTGTATCGGTTTTATCCCAAATTGTAACATTCGTTTAAATTGGGAATCCGTATCAATTTTATGACTATAAGTAGGTAAGGCCCATCCGTTTTCATCTGCAACGATGGATTCCAATCCCATATTGGCCCCTTTGACCAAACGAATACGAATAGGGGCACCACCCTTAGACACTCGATCCATTGCCCACACGGTTAACTCCTCTTGAATAGTGAGGCTATCAGGAATATAGGACTGAAGTGCTATTCCAGCATACAAATCGTGAAATTCAGGTAATGATAAGGCCTGCTTAAATGCAAGAACAGTAAAATGGAGCTCATGATAATTTTCCATATCTAAATACACAAATTTGTGCGGCTGCTCATCACCAATTGGGTTAGACTTTGCGGCGCGAAAAACATGGCTGAGCTTTTCAACAGCTATTTCTAATGAATGATCCCAATCTAACACGTGAACAGGAAACATAATGCCCGATAACTTAATGGAGAGCACATGCACATCAGGGTGAGCCAATAGCTGACAGTAGTGCTCTAACCGCTCATTTGCCTGCTGTGAACCCGTAATGGCCTCGCCTAAATAATTGATGTTAGCGTTAATCCCTTTTTGACTCAATTGACTCATTGCCTTATTCATTCGCTTGCCCGTATCAGGAATAATATAGGCGCCCACTTCATTTAAAATACTGCGTTTTGCTAGCGCAACAAATGGCGACGGAAAAATAGGGCCCAAAAGTAAAAACGATCGAATTTTAATCCGTTCACCAAATGCCAAACTCTTAGGAATACCTCGCGATTGAATAAGATAGGTGAGCTGGTTCACTAAGCGACGCGAGGAGGTACTTCGAAAAAATTGATCTGTCATCGCCGTAAAAAATGATTTTCCGTGCGCATCATTTAATACATTTGCACGCCGTTTTATTTGCGCGCGATCATCTTCAGTTTGTATTTCAAGAGACATACTTAGCATTAATGCGGCCAGTTCAACTGCACCCTTCTGTTTTTCCGAAAGAGTGAGCTTATAAGATTTGCATAAGGAGAAGTATTCGCGCGCCTTTTCAATGGTTTGATAAATGTTAAGCATGTATAGCCACCATTATAACGAACCTTGGAACCGATAAATAGACCCTAGTGAAAGTAACTGACTAAATTTATTTAACGCCTCCATCGCATTGCCATATAAGTGGGCAGAACATAAGTCCCGTCCAGGATGAATGTGATCGGGGTAATAATCGTGAATAATGCGTCGAAGTACCATGTCCATTTCGTCACTGTACCACAATGATTTTGGTATTGCGGATACAGACTCTTTTCGAACCCAAATTGGCAAACGCAAACACGCCGGCCCACCGCCATTGGCCATACTTTCATCCAATTGATGAAAACTCACTTTTGAAATGGGGCAGCGCGGATCGGATATCCAATCTTTAATAAGTTCAGAGGCAACCTTATGGATTTCGCATTGGGCAGGCGCTAATAACCACACGTTTCCATTTGGAAGTGGCACACATTGGGAATTAAAAAGGTAACAGTCTACCGCCTCTTTCAAGCTTAAACGAGAATTTGGAACACTATAAGTAGCCAAATGACTGCGGTTATAATAGGCGTACAGCGCGGCCATATGAGAAATAGCCGACTCGTCTTGGAACGCATATTCATGAGCGAATAGCGCTCCGGGGCAAGAAAATGAAATAACGTCATTATGAAACACGCCTGCTGAAATGGCAGTAGGGGATTGTTGGTAGTATCTCACTCTCTCTGGGTGCAATAAGTGCCGTCTGGAAATTTGTCTAAATGCCAATTGGGATTGCCGCGCGGCAGAATGGGATATTGTGTCATTCTTGCCATATACAAACGCGTAATTGGCAATCGAGCTTGAATCGGGAGCCAGTCGCAGCACATTTGCCATGCCTTCGTCTGGCATGTAAGCAGGCAATGCGTCGTGTACCGCAAAATAGTGTGAGTTGGGAAAGGCATGGCGCAGCAGGCGCGTCGTAAAGGGCGTTTCTAATGCACGGTGGGGGTGTGACACTAAATTGGCTGGAGTTATGTGCAGGCGGCCATCCCTGCTATCGCAGGGTGCTGTGGCGGTGGCGGCATTTGCCGTCCACATGGCCGCCGATGAACAAGCGATTGATAGTAACTCTGGCGCCTCTCGTAGTGCCGACTCAAGGACGTGTTCGGGCGGCCCAACAAACCCCATCTCATGTAAAAAAGGTAGGTTGGGCCGCTCGTGCGGTGGAAATATAATCTGCGCAATACCTGCGTCGTGCAGCGCTTTTATTTTATCTAAACTTTGTAG
>JAQBTH010000004.1 GCA_027623425.1 bacterium
AAATACAAAGCGGCCGTTAAAGATATTAAAGCCCGACATAAAAAAGGCCAACCCGTGCTTGTTGGCAGTATTACGATTGAAACCTCTGAGCTAATGTCGAAACTGTTAATGAAGGAATCGATTCCCCATAAGGTGCTAAATGCGAAATACCATGAAAAAGAAGCCGAAATCATTGCTGACGCCGGTCAAAAGCACGCCGTTACCATTGCAACAAACATGGCGGGTCGTGGAACAGACATTAAATTAGGCGACGGCGTTATAGAATTGGGTGGGCTGTATGTTTTGGGTACAGAGCGACATGAATCTCGCCGTATCGACAATCAGTTACGTGGACGCGCTGGTCGGCAAGGGGACCCAGGAGAGTCTAAGTTTTATGTGGCACTAGACGATGACTTGATGCGACTATTTGGGTCTGACCGAATCGCAAGAGTAATGGAAACACTAGGAATACCGGACGATACCCCAATTGAACACGGCCTTATTTCAAAATCAATTGAACGCGCCCAGAAAAAAGTAGAGCAATATCATTTTAGCACTCGAAAACATATTCTGGAGTACGACAACGTTATGGATAAACAGCGCAATACTGTTTACAAATTACGTCGCGAAATTGTTGCAAAAGAAGGTTTAATTGAGAAACTACATGATTATATAGATGATATCGTTGTAAATGGAGTCGCAACATTTGGCATTACCTTTACTGATAAAGATAGTCGCGCCATCAAAGAAGAGTTTGCAACGCAACTTAAAGATGTGTTTCCCATCTCCAATATGGATGAATTAATTGCAAAAGTGCAACCTGCACACGATTCTCAGTCTGAACTTGCAAGTCTTTTCAAATCGTTTCTATCTAAGCGTCTTTCTGAGCACCCACCACAAATATATGATGAAGTGATAAAGTCCATTTTATTACGCAATTTAGACTCAAAGTGGATGGACCATTTGCATAATATGGACGTACTTCGAGAAGGCATCGGCTTACGTGCTTATGGGCAAAAGAATCCTCTGATGGAATATAAGATGGAAGGGTTTGATATGTTTCGCGACCTACTCTTCACCGTATTCGAAGAAAGTATTAAAGTGATTTCCCGTGTGGAAGTGGTGGCTCAGGATCAACCTACCTTGGAAAAGAACTCCCCGCTAAAAGTGGCAAAATATTCGAGTGCAAAAGGTACGCAAAAAGAAGAAAACCCTGTTCAACATTCAGATAAAGTGGGCAGGAATGATCCGTGCCCATGTGGGTCTGGCAAAAAACATAAAAAGTGTTGTGGTGCTGCCTAATGAATATTGAAAAACAACAACTTGCGAAGTATAAAAAGTCCTTAATTGGGCTCGGAGACTATCTTTGACCTTGCTCAAAAGCGAGAACGGATACGCCAGTTAGAAGTTGAGATTGAACACCCAAATTTTTGGGACGACAATGTAGTCGCGCAGAAATCTCTTAGCCAACTTAATCGTGAGCGCTCTGTTATTGAGAAATACGATGAGCTACTTGCAGAGGTGGAAGACCTTGAGGTAATGGCAGACTTGCTTACTGAAGAGGACGCCAGTGACGCAGACATTACTGATTTTAATCTGAATCTAAAACGTGTGGGCGAGCACGTTGATAACCTAGAAGTCAGCAGTTTATTGTCTGGAAAATATGATGATCATGATTGTATTTTTACGATCCAATCTGGTGCGGGTGGTACCGATGCGCAAGATTGGGCAGACATGCTGTTGCGCATGTTTGTGCGTTGGATGGAGCAAAATGACTACCACGCAGATGTCGTGGAATACTCTGCCGGAGAAGAAGCTGGGCTTAAGTCCGCCACAATTCACGTAAAAGGAGACTTCGCCTACGGGTATTTGAAACAAGAAATTGGCGTGCATCGTTTGGTGCGAATATCGCCATTTAATGCCAATGGAAAACGTCAGACCAGTTTTGCCGCAGTGGAGGTGATTCCGCAACTTGACCAAGACTATGCCGACATTGTTATTCCAACGGACGCGCTAAAGATCGATACGTTTCGCGCCTCTGGTGCTGGTGGCCAACACGTCAATAAAACAGACTCTGCTGTTCGCATTACTCACCTACCCACGGGCTTAGTTGCGCAATCACAGTCTAGTCGGTCTCAAGGCGCAAACAAAGACACGGCCATGACCATTCTCAAATCACGCCTGATTCAATTGATGGAGTCGCAACACAAAGAAAACCTGGCTGACATCAAGGGGGAAAGCAAAGATATCGCGTGGGGCAATCAAATTCGGTCTTACGTGTTTCATCCCTACAAAATGGTTAAAGACCACCGAACAGAGTATGAAACTAGCAATGTGGATGCCGTGATGGATGGGGATCTTACGCCATTTATACACGCAGCGTTACGCCAAACGAAACCCGCAGCGTCACACTAAATTTCAACGCATTAATTTGGATGCTGAAATCGATGGTATTGTGCTACACTATTGTGCATGAAACTTCCACATAAGAAGGAACTAAAATGGCTCGTTATAGGGATTATTGCCGCCTCAATATTGGTGGGCCTAAACCTAGCGGCAAAACGCTACCAGTTCGAATCTCAGAACGACACCGTTCAAATGGCAATGTCTCTCACAGAAGTATCTCGGCTTTCCAAGCTTGGTGGCTTAGACCAAACAAAGCTACTCAGTCGGTTAAGCCAAGAAGCTAATATTAGCGCCATTGTGGTAGATGAAGGCACGCTTGCTAGTTACGAAGCCGAGGGCAAACTCACGATCCTAAAGGGATCAGACATTATGAACATGCTACGCGTTGGAAAAGTGTACCGCACCATTCTAACGCGACTTGCATCAAAGACCCAGGTAAAACCAGACCGCATCTATGTCGTAGTTGATGAATTTAATTTATATGAACAAATAAAAGGATACCTAATAGCAACCCTAGAAACAGGCAGCGTAAAAGAACGCGGCTGGAATATTTTAGAGATCCTATCTGATGAACGCACATTGATGAATGTGGGGTTGGGTTTTGCACCCGAAACCGCAAAAGAACTTAGTGGGCATGGGTTGACGATGATTCCGCGCTTTCAGAATGGTTCTCGTCGAAACGATGCCTTAATCAAGCTAAAATTTAAAAATCTGAGCCAATTATCAGATGTTAAGGTGGTCTTATTCGAAGAGGAATCGGTTTTGGGATATCCGTCACACTTGGAAACCGTATCGAGCGAACTTAAGAGCGCTGGAATCGCAATTGGATTTGAAGAATTCTCAAAACAGCTTGGTATATATTCCCTCACTAAAATTACGCCTCGCAACGTGGTAAGAGTGCATTCAATAACACCTGAAACCATGAGTGAAATGACTGAAAGCGTGGCTATCACACGGTATTTACGAAGTGCCAAAGAACGGGGCGCACGGCTACTATTATTTCAACCCCTCATCAATCTTCACAGTGGAAACGAAATCGTTGACTACAATATTTCAATGGCAAAAGACATATCCACTTATCTATCTGATTTTGGATTTAAAATCGGGTCTATTGGTGAGTTACCAACCAAGCAATTTGTGCCCGTTAGCGCGTGGGAATCATTCATAATGAGCGCAGGAATTCTGGTGTGGTTATTATTATTTCTACAACTTGCCTTTCCAATTCGTAAAAATCTGGCCTTGGTTTTATCGGTGATCTTTATTTTTGGTTTTGCCATACTTTCCGGACTTGGAAGCTTAACCGTTTGGAATCGCATCATGGCCTTGTTGGCAGCGTGTGTATTTCCGACTTATGCGATTATTAGTTTATTTCCATCTGGTTCACAAAAGAGTCTTGCCTTAAAAAATCGATTTAGAAAGGCACATTTCTACATACTAAGTACTGTTGGCATCACCTTGGTGGGGGCCATCTATGTCGTCGGTTTCATGGTCAGCATTCCCTTTTTGATGGGCATCAACCAATTCTTCGGGGTTAAAATTAGCTTCCTATTTCCTGTTGTGGCCGTGGGGCTGTATTTCTATTTGCGACCGAATCGAATTCCTGCGTTGTACTTCGTGATTAAGCGCTTATTTACTAGCCCACTAAGTATAGGCGCCCTACTGGCCTCCTTAGTATCCCTTATTTTTGTTGTGGTTTATATTTTGCGTAGCGGCAATTACCTCAATATTCCGTTTATCGAAACATGGATGCGCAATACCTTAGAATCCTTATTATTTGTAAGGCCTCGGACTAAAGAGTTTTTAATCGGAATACCTCTTCTCATGGTGGGGTATATGTTTGTGGATAGTAAAATTTCAAGGGAATGGGTATGGTTTTTTAATGCCCTGGGCGCCGTTGCTTTAATTTCAATCCTCAATTCTTTTTGCCATGTGCATACACCACTCATTATATCGTTGTACCGTAGTGTTATTGGCGTTGTGTTTGGGTTTCTTTTTGCCTGGCTTTATATTGCTGTTTTTGCAGGTATAAAGCTACTATTTCGCCGACTTGCCTAATGAATAAAGTTGAGTTTTATGCCCAAGTAGAAGCATTACTAGGTTATCAATTTCAAAATAAAACATTGATTCTACAAGCGTTTACCCATAAGTCATTTGATTCTAATGGCCGAAAAAGCGAGGGCAACTATGAGCGTTTAGAGTTTTTTGGAGATGCAGTTCTGAAATTAGCGGTATCGGAATTACTATTGAATCGTTATAAGGAATTAGACGAAGGTGAGCTCACTAAAATCCGTGCCTATTTGATTTCTGACAATACACTGTTCAAACTGGCTCAATCGTTGGGGTACGACCGATTTGTGCGCCTAAGCGGCACCGAGACACGTAACGGTGGTGCTACACGCAAGAACACGCTGGCTGACGTGTTTGAAGCCGTACTCGGCGCCCTCTATCTGGATGGTGGTGAACGTGTGGCGTTTGAATTTGTGCAACCGATTGTCGCCTCGTTTTACGATAATACAAATCATGATGAGCTTCTTCACGATTATAAAAGTGGCATACAAGAATGGTTGCAAAAACGGCAACTTCCGTTACCTGAGTACACGATTGTGGGTTCATCTGGCCCTGAGCATGAAAAGATCTTCATTGTCGAAGTCACTCTATTGTTAGGAAAAGGAAATGAAAAACATTTTAGAGGCTCTGGTAACAATAAAAAGTCTGCTGAACAAGATGCAGCAAAATTGGCGTATTTAGCGCTACAAAAAGATTAGACTCTAACGCGTTTTACTCGTGAACCCAGTATGCAGGTAACCTGTCGTAGGTTCATATTCATACTTTTTGCAAACGTGTCCTGGGAAATCTGCGACTCATTTTTAGGGCCAAAAAAAACAACGGTTTGCCCAGGAATGGCCGGCGCATTTAAGGGTATTTTTGCATAACACACATCCATTGCAACCCTGCCGACTAAAGGATATAGTTCGCCACCTATCTCGACGAATGCATCTTGGTAGTGCGTTGATAGCCCATCGGCGTATCCCATTTCAATTACGGCTATTCGACAAGGCTGATCTGCCCGATACTCCCCTGAGTAACCGATGGATTCACCCGTATCTAAATTGCAAATATCAAGAATTGTAGTTCGTAACTGGCAGGCATTGTTAAACAGCCCCTTCCCAATTCGCATGGAAGTAAATTGAGATTGATCTACTGAAAGTGCACCTTGGGAATTGGCGACGTGGGTTCGTACATGCTTAGGTAACGCATCGGCAAAATCGCGTAATAGCGCTACAAACTCTCGTACGTGTTCTTGAGTCTCGCTTCCTTGTTCATTTTTATCTAGTTCCACGTTAGGTAAATGGGTAAAGACATCACTTACTTGGCATGACCTAGCCCCGCTGGCAGCATTTACTAGCGCTGACGCATCACGTTTAATGCTCGACTTACGTCCGAACCAATTCATGCCTGTATTAAAAAATAACGCTATTGGCATGCTCCGTTTTGCTGCCGAACAAGCGGCATCGAAATGTATTAATGGTTCTGCGTTTGCAAAGGTGGGGATGATTCGACTCGCCATGACCTCATTATAGTCACTCTCATCGGGCTCTCTAAGTAATAGAATCGTAATATCTGAATTTAGCTCCCTAATATCACGCCCTTCTGCAACTGAAAAAACAGCCACTATCGACACCTTTGTTGAGATAAGCGCGGGCATAATAGTTTGAATACCCAGTCCATAGGCATTTGCCTTTATGACTGCCATTAATTGGCCATTTGGTTGAATGGCTTGATACGCACGAATATTGGCTTCAATTTGATCAACATGAATCCATATTTGTGGGCCATTTTTATCTTTAAGGTGAGGCATCGCTACTATTCTATCCGTCAATTTTTTCTCATACAAGCCAAAAATTTGGGATTTTCTCCATTCGTGCTATACTATCCGAATATTTTTCAGCATTTTAACATTCTTATTGAGCGGGTGGTTCGTGTGGTAGCAGCAAATACAATTGGCAATAAATCGGAAGAGGAAAGTGACGACATTGATGTCGTGGCTGAGTCTGATCCAAAAACGATAACATACTCGTTGAGTTCTCAGTGCGTTATAACGCGTCGATGCCGTAACAAGTGTCCTTATTGCGCTTTTAATCGTCGTGATTCATTGTGTGTTCCTTACTCAACTATTCGGGAAGCAAAAGCGATTCGCGAAGCAGGTGCACGTGAAATCATCTATGTTGCGGGTGAACGCCCTGATAAATACTCGGATATTCGAGCAACGTTAGACTTATGGGGATTTAATTCTTATATAGAATATTTATACACGATTGCAGAACTTGGATTTTTAGAAGGATTAATTCCTGTCATCGAAGTTGGCTTCTTAAGCCCTCTTGAAATGAAAAAAATGCACGAAATTTGCGGATTATTTAAAATCATGTTGGACAGCGTGGATGCCAAGCATTTTGAAAAGATTTATGGGCATAGCCCTGGTAAGCAAATCGAAGTGCGACTTAAAAACCTTGAGTGGTCTGGACGATTAGGCTTTCCTACCGTTACTGGCATCATGGTGGGCATTGGTGAAACGCAATACCACAGAAAGGCAGCCTTGCGAGAAATTGCTGCTGTTCACAATGAATTTGGTACCATCCATGAATTATCAATTCAAAACTTCATTCCTCAAATAGGGACCCCATTTAAAGACCATTCTGCAACGGATCACAAAACCATATTAAGCACTGTGGAAATGGCCCGGGAATTAATGCCAGATGTCATGGTAACGATTCCGCCTCATCACAATACCAACTGGAATGACTTTATAAAAGCTGGTGTGCGTGATTTTGGGTCTATTCCGATTGATAAAAACCCAACTGTTCCGTTCCACCCTGCCTTCGACTTTGAGGAGTTTAAAGGAACAGTGGAAAAAGCTGGCTATAAACTACACCAACGTTTGCCGCTTAGCTATTCCTTCATTAAAAATGGGAAATATTCTAAGAAACTCGGCCAAGTGTTCGATAACTATAAATATAAAATCAAAAAAATGGAGCAGGAACGCCTGCGTGATGACAAGATGGAAGCGATAGATGCGTAATGGACAGCCAAGCGACACCACCAGCGAATAAGCCCACCGATTCTCAATCTGAGAACTCTGGAAAGCCCGCACAAAAGGACAGGACGCTACCACCCGACATTACTTCCTTTAAAGAACTGGTTAAACATGCCAGTACACGCCCAAACTTAAGTACACAGTTTAAGCAAGAAGATAAGAATACATTTTCTATGGGCTCGCAGAGCAATTCCGATTCATATACTGATGAAGGACGAGAGACAGACGCAAAGTCATCTTCCACGGAAACGACGCGCAAAGAAGACGGCACTGGCAGTAAAAAAGAAACCAATTTTCTACCTGATGTGACTGAGTTTGACGCCGCACTAAAAACCGCCACTTTTATTCCTGTTCACCATTTCCAAGATATCCCCGTCGTACTAAAGGAAATTATTGGGAAGCACGCGAGCCAGGGAACTGAAAATCAAATTGAGAGCTATCTGTTTCGCACTCAATTAGGTAAAGAATCCAAACTGGACATTCTGTTGAAGCGTGATGACTCAGATAAAATGGTTATTCGTTTATATGCAGATGGGGAGCTAAGTGACTTACTTCAAAATAATCGAGAATCTCTACTGGCACACCTTCGCAAAAAGGGGATTGATGTGTCCGAGGTTATTATTGAGTCTCCACCTGAAAAGCACTCTGGCGGACAATCGCAGCACTCATCATCGGATTCTCAAGGTCAAAACAGTGAGGACACTGATGGCGCTAACAAAGACGAATTTGTTCTTTAGCATCCTGCTTGCAAAGAATAATTTGTAGAATAAGGCGAACTCAGGTATAATTTGAGCTAAAGTAGGACATATTTTAACCTGCAAATCTAAGTTTCAGAAGATTTACCGTGGTGCCAAAAACAAAAAAGAACTTCAGCAGTACAATTAAGCTAGGTCCTGCGATTGGGGACTGGACTAAGATCGAACCCAATCAACGTCCCATCGAAGCTGCAAACATACGTGAAATCAAGCGTCCAAATTTTGACAGCTTGCCCCAAGCGGATGTTCGATATTTACATTTATTGCACTACAGAATGGCAGAGCGCATTCTCAATAAACTAAGTGAAGATTTGAACATTAAGACGGAACTTCACTCCATTTCGGCAACACAATTATCTGGCGAAGACTTCAAAGAGTATTTGAATGAGCCCTTGATTCAATTTGACCTGCACCTTAAGAGTGTGGGTACTCTTAATTTTATTATTGACCCTACCCTTGGTGAAGTATTGGTAAATCGCATGACTGGTAGCGATGATCCAATTGCTGATATTGGCAAGGCCTTTACAGATTTAGACGATTCAATTTTATCCAGCCAAGTAGAAGAATTTATACCGATTTTCTCTGAGATGTGGAAACAAATTTTTGAGCCACAACATATTCATTACCAAAGTCAGTTCGGTTCGTATATTTTTGATGACAAATTTACAGATCGGGATGCCTATGTATTCTTTGGATTTTATTTTACGATCGGTTATTCCGACGTATTGCGCTTCATCATTGCCTACCCAAGCTCAATTATTCGCAAGTTATTACGCTACCACCAACGGGTTGTAACGCCAATGAAAAGGCGTGTGCGCTTACTGCCTAAAACATTGCAATCCATTCAGGTAAAGGTTTCTGCGGAATTGGGTTCATCTGAAATTATCATGAGTGATTTAAAGTCATTAGAGCCAGGAGATATCATTACATTAGACAGTAAAATTGAAGACCCCGTTAAAGTAACGTTGGGATCTAGTCGCGCTATTATGGGGCAAGCTGGCGTATCTCGAAACCGTGTGTGTGTTCAGTTGTTAAACCAAGAAGAATTGGATGACGTACAGGCTCTGGATTCAATGGACCAATTGATCGATGAAAATTCAAAAGACCTACTGCCCTCCCATTTTACGGAAAAAGCAACACAATTCACTGAAGACGATCACACATGGGGAAAAGAGCCTCAAATGATTGCATCTCCAATAAAAGGTGTTGTGAATGCAGGCACAGATGCCTCGCTCGTTGATGATACCGATGACTTCTCTATGGGTAGTGGCACTCCCGGATTATTGTTTGATGACCTGTCAGCAACAGATCCAAGTGATGAAGACGATGCGGACGCACAACACTATAATGAATTTGATGATGATAACGAAAATGATGATGATGATGATGATAACTCGCTTATGGAAGCCAATGCAGCAATCGATGATGAATTAGACGATGATGTAATCGTGCACGATAAAGAAGACGGTGACGACGAAGATTTCGGATTCAATATGCCCGAAATACCCGATGAAGAATTACGTGAGCAAGAAGAAGCAATGGCGATGGCTGAGTCAGAAATGGCCGTTGCTGATGAGGCGCTTCCTAACTCGGAAGGTCTTCAAGATTTGGTTGATTATGATGAGGAAGACGAACAAACATTCGGTTCTGCCGCCAAAAGCATTCCAGCATTAGGATTAGAAGATGACGACGAAGACGATGAGTTAGATGATTACCAAGAACTCGCATTGCCGTTAAGCGACCCCAATAAAGTGACGGCATCAACTGACGCACTTCCTCCGCCCATAACTTCTGATGAAGACGATGATGATAATGATGATTTTTCATGGGATGATTTAGATGATTGATAACACCGAATCGCAACACAACAGCCGCCGTATATGCGTCATCAACTATAAAGGCGGAACAGGCAAGACATGCACCGTAGTCAATCTTGGTCATGGCCTTGCATTGGCAGGTAAACGTGTCCTAATCGTCGACACAGATCCCCAAGGTTCATCTGGCTATCATTTGGGTATCCGCAATCCAAAGTATTCGCTATACGATCTTTTAGTCGGCAATGCAACAAGCCCGGAATGCATTGTAAATGCCAGACAAAACCTGGATATCATCCCTTCAAATGAACGGCTTTTTCCTGCGGAAATGGCACTTAGTAAAATGAAAAACAGAGAAATGATTTTGTCTCAAAAGTTGCGTGGGCTCCAAAATCAATACGATTATATTATTGTGGATTGTGCGCCAAGCATCAATCTTTTAAACCAAAACTCTCTTACTTATGCCCAAGAAATATTTCTTCCCGTTTCAATGGAATATTTGAGCCTAGTGGGCATTAAACAGCTACTTAATAACATTAAAATTATTAACAAGATTTTTAGACATAATTTAAAGGTTTCTAAACTAATTCCAACTTTCTTCGATAAACGTAACAGTAAATCTAAAGTTGTCATGGACTCCCTTAATAGGGTATTCTCTCAAGTAATGGCCAATCCCATTCGTTCTAGTGTTGCGATCTCTGAAGCGGCTGGTTATCGGCAAACTATTTTTGAGTATAACCCCAAGTCCAGTGGCGCTGAGGACTATCAAATATTAACAAACGAGGTAATTGCAGATGGATAACACCCCCCACGGTTTTGAAGACCCGCTTAGTGATATAGACCCAATTATGGAGCAAGCCTTTTCGGTTAGTGCTTCTGATTATCGATCCCAACAGGAACCGGCCTCAGAGCCATTGAATGCAACAGCGACACCCGTTTCAAGTGAGACCTATGACGACTCTGATTTTTCAGATGATGATTTTGATAACACTCCGTTATCAGAAGAAATCGCTCAGCCGGCGTCTGATGACCTGTCTGATTTGAGCGATGACCTGTTTGCTCCAGAACCGTCATATGCACCTTCGCCGGCTGCGGCACCAGCGGCAGTGGCACACAACGAACCAGAGCATCAGTCTCGTCCGTTTAGTGAACCGGCGCCATCGTTTGATTCACGCCCACAGGCTGAACCCGCTCATTTCTATTCGTCTCCAATAGAGGATATACCACAGCCTGGTGATAATTTTATGCAAGGACCGTCTTACCAAGACACAGTGTCATCACAGGAGCCCAGCTATTCGGAGTCATTCGTGACCCCGCCATCAAACCCATATGCATCTGCCCCTGCAGCGTCACAGCAAGAGCCAGCGCAGTCTTATGCACCTTCTGATTCTCACATGGCTGTTCCAGCCCCACCTCCTTCAGCGCCGCCTTCAATGGGTGCACCAGCGAATAATCCTGATAATGGAAATGGTAACGCCCTTAATTATGTGGAATTTCCTGATTTACAAGACGCCGCGATTGAAGGCCGAAAAATTGAAGATGGTGTGTTAAGCAGCATACCAGTAAAAGTCTCTGTTGAACTTGGTCGTTCTCATTTGTCTTTACAAGAAGTGTATGAGTTAACGGAAGGATCTATCATCGAACTTGAGCGCTTGGTCGGCGAACCTTTGGATCTTGTTATTAATGGCCAGGTTATCGCGCAAGGTGAAGTAGTTGCGATTGATAACAAGTACGGGCTTCGTATTAAGAATTTAACTTCCAATAAAACTGTTGCGTAAATGACCCTGCAGTACATACTTCAGGTCTTAACCACTCTAGCCCTTCTTGGAGTGACGTTGTATGTGTTATACCGTGTTACAAATACGCTGCAACGTAAACGATACAGTGGCGACATCGATATTATAGATCGCCGTCCGATTGACGCCTCTACAGCATTAATTATTGTGAAGGTACGTGGTAAAGACTATTTAATGTCCTCTGGTACAAAGGGGTTACAGGTGTTGGATCAACTATGAAACGATTAATCCCCTTATTCATTGCCCTTGCCTTGCCTTTCATATCTCAACTTGCGTTTGCTCAGCCCGCCCCAGGTGCTTTAAATCTGAATCTAGAAAGCTTTACTGAACCGATGCAGTTTAGTTCATCAATTGGCCTACTAGTGGCGATGTCATCCATTAGTTTGGCTCCATTTTTTCTATTATCTACAACATCATTTTTACGTTTTGCCATCGTTCTTGGAATGATTCGTAACGCGGTAGGTACCAATCAAACGCCCCCTAACCCTGTTATTATTTCACTTGCATTGTTTCTTACCATTTATGTGATGACCCCCACATGGTTACAGGTATATGACAATGCCATTCAACCGTATAACAATGGCGCCATTACCCAAGAACAGGCTATTGCAGCTGGTATTCAACCATTTCGTAACTTCATGCTGCGCTATACACGGGAAAAAGATTTGGCCTTATTTATCGAATTTTCCAAAATTCCACAAGTCACTGATATCACAGAAGTTCCGATGTTTGTTGTTATTCCAGCATTTCTAATTAGTGAGTTAAAAACAGCCTTTCAAATTGGATTCTTAATTTTTATTCCTTTCGTCGTTATTGATTTAATCGTGTCGAATATCTTGTTATCATTGGGTATGTTTATGCTTTCACCGGTTATGATTTCGTTACCCTTTAAAATTTTACTTTTCGTGTTGGTAGATGGTTGGAATTTAATTATTCGCGGCCTGCTATCTGGTTTTCAGTAGGAAGGAGATTTAAATGACGCTTGATAATGTAACCGCTGTAGTAAATGAAGGTATTCAGATTATTATCATCACGTCGATGCCATCGATTGGTTTAGGTCTTCTAGTGGGGTTACTGATTGCGGTGTTTCAAGCGGTTACGCAAATTCAAGAACAAACCCTTACTTTTGTGCCAAAGATGATTATCGTTTTTATCGTTATTTCTGCTACTTTTCCATGGATGAGTAATCTAATTATGGATATGACCGTGGGAATGTGGAATCAAATCCCAGTTTATTCTAGATGATTATAACCACCGCCCAGGCTGTCACATTTGGCTTGGTCTTTACTCGGACTGTTGTGATGGTATTAATGTCACCGGTATTAAGCAACAAAGAGGTCTTTTCTCTTGCTAAAATTACATTTATATTTTGGCTTTGTGGGTTGGTTATTTTCTATATTCCCTTACCTCAAGAATTTCCTCTAACTCCGGTTACGTTTCTTTTTGCCATGATGACAGAAGCAATGATTGGGGCGATTTTGGGGTTTGTTGCCCAATTGCTATTGATCGGCTTGGAATTCGCCGGAAACTTGATGGATACGCAGGCGGGTTTAAGTGTTGCCTCTCAACTCGATCCCTCTTCAGGGCAGGCCACCACCCTTATCTCGAAACTGATGAAAACCATAGCGATGCTGGTTTTTTTGCTGATAGATGGTCATCACGTCATGTTGGCAACGCTGATGCAGAGTTTTCAAGGGCTACCCATTGGTTCTCCATTCCAATTGGCCCAAGCCTCGCATCATGTGGCCTCGTCTGGAGTTCTGATCTTTGAGTTGGCCTTACAACTTTCCGCCCCCATTTTATTAATTGTCTTCCTGATCGACTTTGGTTTTGGCATGCTAAGCCGAGTTGCGCCTCAAGTAAACGTATTTCAGTTGGGATTCCAAATTAAACCAGTTGTGAGTTTGTTTATCTTCCTGAGTATTGTTCCAGGACTCGTGGATTTAATGTATTATCTATTGGAGCAGGTGTCACAAAATCTGCTTGAAGTACTATTTTTATTACGCTTGTAGGAGACGCTTATGGGAGAAGATTCAGGGGATAAGACCGAAGAACCAACCCCCCATAAACTTCGAGAAGCTAGAAACAAAGGGCAGATTGCAAAGAGTAAAGAGTTTACCTCTGCAATATTGCTGCTCGCCTCCTTTTATACATTAAAAGGCTTTGCCATGACCATGTGGGGAAAAATGTCTGGTTTATCTGTATCTGTTTTCTCTGTATTAGGGGAGCCCTTTAGTGGCGCTCTTGCAGGCTTTTTTATGCGTGAAGGTTTAAAGGTCACCTTTTCGGTACTCATGCCGCTATTTTTAGTCATTATGATTCTTGCGATCATTCTTGAAGCGTTGCAAACTAATTTTTTGATTAGCGCTGAGCCATTGGCCCCTAAATTAGATAATATTAATCCGATTAGCGGCTTTAAAAAGTTCTTTTCGCTAAAACAGTATGTGGAATTGATTAAATCACTGATTAAAATGAGTATTGTCATTGCCCTACTCTATTTTATTATTCGCGATGAATATTTTATTATTACCCAATCTCAAGTACGAAATATTTGGCTTATCATGGGTAAGGTGGGTGCTATCGTCATGAAAGTTGTGACTCAAATTGGCGTGGCATACTTTTTTATTGCACTACTAGATTTCGTGTATCAGCGTTACGAATTTATCAAATCGATGCGCATGACCAAAAAAGAGATTAAGGAAGAATACAAGCGTTTGGAAGGTGACCCTACGGTAAAGCAACGGCAACGAGAGGCGCAGCGCAATATGGCTCAAGGGCGCCAAATGGGGGCGGTGCCTGGGGCTGATGTGGTGGTAACAAACCCCGTGCATGTGGCCGTCGCGCTAAAGTACGACCAGAATGAAAACAGAGCCCCTATTGTGTTGGCCAAAGGCCGACGACTCGTTGCCCATGAGATTAAACGCATTGCGGAAGAGCATTTTATTCCCATCATGGAAAATCCGCCCCTAGCGCGCGCCATCTTTAAGGAATCTGAAGTGGGCGATGAAATACCGGTGGAATACTATAAGATTGTGGCAGAAATACTTGCTTTTGTATTTAATCTGAAAAAGAACAGAAAAAGGTAACATAATTTTCAATTTTTAATATTTTCGAACTTGCTGGTACACTTTAATTTGATATGTTTAATCGTCCCACATTGACGCAATTTTTGAGGAGTTTCCGTGGTTTCATTTAGACGAATTTCATCACAATCAGTGGCAAGGGGCAACGGGTGCTGCCTCTTTAACTAGAACGACTACAGCTAGTACGCAAGCGTCGGCAGTGGATACTGTACGCCGCCTAACTGTGGAAGCAGGTGAACGGCTGGGAGCGCGGGATTTTATGCTTTCTGTGAGTGCTGGAACAGCTGTTACGGGTGGAAGCAAACCGATGGGAAGGGTGCACTGCTGGGGAATCAATGAAACCGGTAAAACGCATCCGATTGTGCTGATGCACCAAAACTCGGGTTCAAAAGTAACAATGGAACCATTTATTGCAGCGCTGAAGCAAGAATTGGGCGATGAGCAGCCCATTTATGCATTTGATTTTCCAGGGCACGGGGCTAGTGATGACGTACCTGACGATTCCTTATGCAATGCGTCGATTAATGGGTTTTCACAAGTGGCTACCGATGTTTTAAAACAACTGAATCTTGAAAATGCAACTCTAATTGGGTTTTCTCTTGGTGGAAACGTGGCCCAAAATATGATGGATAGAAAACGTGTGGGTCGGGTGATTAGCTCTGGCGCGCCTACGGTTAAAATAAGTCCTACTGGATTGGTAAATGGATTTTTTCCAGATTCCGTAACGTTACCAACGGGCCAAACTATCACAAGAGAGGAGGCTCTGCACCAACTCACAACCTCTGAACTGGCATCCCCTGAAGCGCGTCGCCGGTTTTTTACCCAATTATTTCCAATGTTTTTTCATCCAGATGGAAAAAGCGCCGCAAAGGATGGCGTTCTCACGGCCTATTTTGGCCCCACTGGAAGCGCTCGAGATACCTTAATTAGTTGCGTGGAGCGCACTCAACCCAGTGTGCGTACTGGTATTACTAATCTAGTGGCATACTACAAAGCTGAAGCGCGCAACACAGTGGGGCTTGTTACCCAACCACAAAGACGAGACGAGGAACGGAAGTTATTCTTGTCTATTGATGGTGAGAAGTGCCCATTTGGACGAACCACAACTCGAAAAACCTTTATCGAGAATTGCGATGCGCTTTCTCATGTAAGGCACGTGGTTATCAAAGGGGGCCGTCATGGCGCGTTGGTTACCCATGCGAAAGAGAGTGCGAGAGTGATCAAGGAGTGGCTTGAACCCCATATGCCTGCGACTAAACTATAACGATTGGTGTCATCTGTTGTAAATACGCTCGCGCAGCGTACTAAGAATGAGGAATTTTTGCCCCCCTACCTAGGTACAATTGTGGTAAAATACAGGTACAATGAACTTTAGAGCTATTAAGGACATGTTTAGCATCGCCGACTTGATCATGGCAGCAACGCTGATTCTGATCATTGCGATTATGATTATCCCCATTCCGACCTTCCTTTTGGACGTGTTGATGGTATTAAACATTGGGGTCTCTGTTACCGTTCTTCTGGTGGCAATGTATTTATCTCAACCACTGGATTTTGCTGCTTTTCCGTCTATATTACTTGTTTTAACCCTATACCGATTGTCACTAAACGTGTCTTCAACTAAATTAATTTTGAGTGAGGGTACAGATTTTAAAGGTGAGGTTGTACTGGCATTCGCGAATTTCGTAACCGCTGGGAACTTCGTTGTAGGGGTTGTGGCCTTTGCGATTATTACTCTAGTGCAATTCTTAGTTGTTACAAAAGGTTCGGAACGGGTTGCTGAGGTTGCGGCTCGTTTTACGTTGGATGCCTTACCAGGTAAACAAATGAGTATCGATGCGGATTTAAACGCAGGGTTGGTGGATGCCAACGAAGCCCGTGACCGACGAAAGAAATTGGAAAAAGAGTCCACATTTTTCGGGTCTATGGATGGTGCGAATAAATTCGTAAAAGGTGATGCTATCGCGGGCATCGTTATTTTGATTATTAATATTGTGGGTGGTTTATTAATAGGCCGTTTCCAACAAGGCTTGTCTCTTACCGATTCGTTGACGGTCTTTTCTACCCTAACCATTGGGGATGGTCTGGTGGCACAGGTTCCAGCGCTGTTGATATCTATCGCAACAGGTTTAGTTGTTACCAAATCAGCGTCTGAGGAAAGCTTAGGAACGGATTTGGCCAATCAAATTATGGCGCAACCGCGTGCGTTTGCCGTTACATCTTTTATTCTGTTGTTATTCGGAATTGTACCTGGCTTACCAACAGTGCCCTTCTTTATTATGTCGGCTGTAACTGCCACGGGTGCATGGGCCATTATTAAAGCAAAATCCTCGGCTGATGAACTGGCATCTGAAGCCACAAATGAAAACGCAAAAGACGCGATGAAAAAGCCAGAGAACTTACTTGGCACCTTAAGCTTAGACCCTATTTCGCTTAAAACAGGCCGAAATTTAGTGCCGTTAATTGACCCAAGCCAAAATGGCCCATTATTGGAACGAATTACCCTCGTTCGTTATCACATTGGGCAGGATTTAGGATTCGTTATTCCTGGGGTACGCGTTATGGATGACTTAAGCCTGCCGCCAAATCAATATGAGGTGGATATCCGAGGCACGCGAGTTGGCATTGGCGAGGCCCTTCCCGGCCACTTTTTTGTGCTTGAAAGCGTGTCTGAATTAAAGCGCAAGGGCATTGTTGGGATTGAAGCGATTGACCCTGTTAGTTCCCAACCCGCGTCTTGGGTATCTGAGGATCAGATTGATCGACTGCAAGAACACGCCATTAACTTCCAGAATATTACTGACTTTATTGCTAATAACTTCTCTGAAATCATTAAACAACACGCCGATGAAATTATGACCCGTCAAAATGTGCAGTCACTACTGGACTTGGTCAAGAACACCAACGCTGCGATTGTGCGAGAATTGGTACCCGATATGTTGTCCTTGGGCCAAGTACACAAGGTGTTACAAGCGCTGGTTAAAGAACGGGTTTCGATTCGTGACTTAAGTACCATACTTGAACGTTTGGCCGATTACGCACATATATCGCGTGATACGAATCTATTGGCTGAATATGTGCGCCAGAGCTTGGCGCGCCAGATTTGCAGTATGTATATGGATCAAGATGATACTGTCACTGTATTTACAATTGATCCTCAGCTAGAAGAAACCATGATTAATTCCGTGCATCAATCGGAATACGGCTCATTCTTGGCACTCGACCCTCACCAAGGCGAAAAGATTTTGGCCCAAATTGGAGAACATATGGCGAACTTCCGAAAAATGGAAAAAGACCCTGTGTCCTTATGTTCGCCGCGACTTCGGCCACACTTCAAGAAATTCACTGAACGTAACTATCCTGCGCTTACCGTACTCTCGTACAATGAAATCGTGGCTCAAGTTAAAGTACAATCTATTGGTATTATCACTGCCGATGATAGATAATTGATGTATGTCCAGCTACTTCTCCCAACATTTTTCGCAGACTAGTTTACGTAAAAAACCGAATGACGCGGCTTCCGAGGGGGAAAAACGCCGATTGGATGTAACGTTACCCGATTGCAGCGCTGATTCTGCCGCAGTAAAACAACTGATTGTGGAAGCAACGATTGCCATGAATGGATCAATCATTAGCGTGATTCTTCCTGATTATTTTGAAGAAACACCAGAGTATCTTGTCGATCTTTTTAAACAAATGAAGATTAAGGAAAGTCGCGCACCGCAAGCCGCAAATGCCGCTGACAAAACAACATTTGCAACACGCTGGGAAACCCTTAACAGCCTAGTGTTAGCACGTATTAAGTTTACGCTATTGCAGCGTTACATTGAACATATTTTAACCTACTTTCAAGGTAAGATTACGCAGATTGCGCGGTCGTATATTCGCCACTTACCTCGCCATGTTGCCGAAGGCGAAGGCGATGACTTAATTACCATTGCACAGCTGGAATTTGTGGAAACATTCAAAGTGTGGGACCCGGAAAAAGCCACTAACATATGGCCGTTAGCCTACACACGTATTACCGGTGCAATGAAAGATCATATTCGTTATGTCACCCGCTCAGACCCGTCCCGTTTATACGATTGGATTAATGATGCCGGGTACGTATTAATGCTGAACCAGGAAGAACATAATTTTGAAGATAAAATCGAAACGGGTATTCAGCTAAACCGCGCATTAAAAGTGCTAAGCGTGCGTGAAAAACGTATTGTTGTGGCATATGCCAAGCAAGATGAAACCTTTCAAACCATTGCCACTAAACTGAAATTATCCGAGTCTCAAGTATCGCGTATATACAAAAAGGCGATTGATAAGATGAAACGAGAGATTGCTAAAGGCACCTCGATAGACTAACGTTATGCTTGTGTTTTTTCAATAAATACCATACCTTATAGGATATATGGATTGGGGGAGACTTATGCGAAACGCACGAGGATTTACGTTAATAGAGGTTATTATTGCATTATCGATTATGGCTATTTTTACTGCTGTCGCACTGCCAAATTTTGGACGGCTTCAAAATACGGCAAAGCAAACGGCATGTACGTTATTAGGCCAAAGTGTGCAAATGGCGCTTGAGGATTATTATGTGTCTGAAGGAATGTATCCACCAGGAAATGATATTGGGATTACAGAACTCATGCCGCTTTTAAACGGAACCAATTCGATTATGGTCATTCCAGAAAACCCCTATACTGGACGGACGTATACCCCAACCGATCAGAATGGACGAGTACTATACACACAAAAAGATGAGGGTACTGGATATGAACTTGTGGTGTACGGAAAAGGACCTACCGAGCTGCGCCGTCTTAGCCACTATTAATCAAGGTCATGAGCGGCACATAATTCAAAAACATAATGGCTAAAATCGCAGCCCCAATGCCAACCATAATGAGTGGCTGCATGAATTGAATTGTACGCGCTAGTCGGTTTTGGTGTTCGCGCATTAATGCAAACGCCAACTGGTCTAGGCGCGTTGCAGACGCACTATGAGTCGTGTAGAGTTTGCAACGCGCAGATTCTGAGACTGGAAGCCTGAAACACTGGCACCAATGGGCAATAAAGGTAGGTGAGTCGGACATATGGGTTTTGAATTTTGCCCACTGACGCTTGAGTGTGCGAGGCGAACGCAAGGAAATGCTGGTAATGGCCTGTTTAAGTGAGGCGCCTTTAGATAAGGCACAGCTAATGGCCCAAAGTAATTCACGGTGAGATAAGGCGAACCAACGCCGGATTGAAACGATAAATGTGATGACTAAAAGGGCCAACACCATACAAGTGGTAACTTGAATGGCGGATTGATAGTGCAGTAGAGTGCGTAAGATAAACGGAAGTTGGTGGCCCGTTTGAGAGAAGAGATCGATTGTGGAAGGCAATACCCATACCCAACAAATGGCCAGCGATACGCACAGACAAGATACCAATAACAACGGATAACGCAGCATTTTCCAGATATCGTCAATTGCGTTGCGACGCATGGTTAAATAATGATGAATAAGCTGTAATTGCGCCGTTACAGGCAAATCAAGATGATTAAAGGGTAGGCGCTGGGGCAATAGCCGACTTGCTTCCAGAGCAGCTACAAGGGCGACCCCACTATACGAGTGTTCCTTAAAAGACATGAGCGCCCGACGAATACGACGATTGCACTCCAATTTCGCCACAGATTCGATGGCGTTTCCTAATGGCAGCCCCTGCTCACTAAATTCGATAAGCACCGCCAAACATAATAACCGATCGTCCCCCCTACCCATATGTTAATCCCCAAAATTAAAAAATTGCTCTGCGTTTTGCGTGGTTACATCAATCACTTCTTCAAGTGAGAGTTCTTTTATTTCAGCAATACGCTTGGCCATTTCCACGACAAAGGCGGGCTCATTTTCAACGCCTCTATAGGCCTCCGGTGTCAGATACGGGCAATCGGTTTCAATCATGATTCGACTCAATGGCATTTGTCTTACCACATCAATTACCTTGCCCTTTTTAGCGTAGGTAATAATACCGGTAAATGAGTAATAGGTATCATCAGTCATGACAGATTTTGCAAAGTCCCAATTGCTAGAAAAACAATGCACAACCCGGCGCAAATCCGTGTAGTCGTTCAAAATACTTATCATGTCCTCATCAGACTGGCGATTGTGAATCACAATTGGCATATTGTGCGATCTTGCTAAATCCAATTGCCCGCGAAATACGTGGTGTTGCGCCTCTTTATTCACATCATCATATTTGTAATCTAAGCCCATTTCTCCCATAGCCACATAATTATGCTGACCATTTAAAATGGATGCGATAGCGTCTAGATCGCCGAACTTTTCATGATATAACGGGTGAATACCAATGGTGGCAGCCACGCGCTTATTTGATTTAGACACTGCATCACCCCACTGCGCGGACTCTAAATCCACTGCAATATTTATAATTCGTTTAACGCCTGCATCCGCCGCCCGCTTGATAACTGTTTCGCTATCATCCTTGCACATATTGATGTGTGCATGTGTATCAATCACTGCGCTTCCACGACCTTATAAAGTGCATTTCGTTTGGCGCCCATGTGGGTGACTCCAAACTGCACGATGTCCTTTTTACTGATCCCGGCATCGACTAAGTCTTGCACCCACCCCATTCCAAGTTCATCTTCAGGCTCTGCTTTTTTCATTTCTACCATAAATACCCATTCGCCATTGGTGCCTTTAGGGTGGTTTGGGTCGTTCAAATAATCAATTATTTCGTCTAAACTGCGCCAAACACGCTCGTGCATTTTAGTCAGTTCTTTACCAATAATAAAGTCCGCTACTCCACCGCGCTCTTTCAACCACTCAAGTGTGGATTTAACGCGTTTTCCCGACTCAAAAAACACCATAGGAAGGTGTGAGTTGGCCACGACAAATTCCTCCGCCTCTTTTGCTTTTCTCGGGAAAAAACCACCAAAGGTGAATGCATTACCAGGTATTTGAGAAATGCTTACCAATGCGGTTAAGGATGAAGGGCCAGGAATCGGCTCGATTCTAACACCTTTTTCGGCAATTTTACCCATGATATAGGCACCCGGGTCGCTCAAGTTCGGTGAACCTGCATCGGATACTAACGCCACATCATCGCCTGCCTTTAGCACTTTCCAAAGGGTGGCTACGCGCTCTTTTTCATTGAATTTTTGAACGGATACTAATGGCGTTTTGAGTCCATAATGCCGTAAAATCTTTTCCGTTACACGGGTGTCCTCGGCAGCAATTAACTTTGCCGACGATAGGGCGTCAATTAAGCGGCCCGAAATGTCCCCAAGATTACCAATTGGTGTGGCACAACTATACAGAATTCCCGTGCTAATTGTTTCTCACCAACTCAAACTTGCCTTCATACAAGTTGCTTGAGGAGATGACATCCATATTAACTTTACCTTTATAGATTCCCCCCTCTTCAATAATCAGTCGGTCGCCCGCTATATCGCCGTAGACTTTACCGGTTCGACATATTTTAAGCCCATTTATGGCTTCTACATTTCCCATTACTACGCCCGAAACGACAACGCGTCTCCCGTAAATATTTGCTTTAACTGTACTGTGTTCGCCCACCACTACCTCGCCTTGAGATACGATGTCGCCTTCTACTGTACCTTCTATTCGTATGGAACCTTGAGAGTGAATAGACCCTTTAATCTCAGATTCTTGTCCGATTATTGTGTTGACCATATCTGGGTCAAAGTCATTGTGTTTGTTACTGGCCATTTCCCGCTCCTTACTCGTTCAAAATTACCATAGTTTTGTTAGCGCTGTAAATAGATCTAAATTCAAATACTCGTTAGGGTGAACAGCCCGTGTCCAACGTCGAATCTCATAGTGCACATGGGGGCCAGTTGTGATTCCTGTTTCCCCCACTTTGCCTATGATTTGGCCTTTCGTCACTGTGCGACCCGGATTTACCATTATCTCTGATAAGTGGGCATATAAACTACGGTACCCATATTCATGGTTGATAATGATCAGCCACCCATAACCACCACCCCACCCTGCAAACTCAATAACGCCATCTCCTGTCGCTTTTACCGGTGCGCCAATCCAGGCTGGAATGTCGATGCCTTTGTGAAAAAGACGGTTTCCAGACTTGGGATGGATACGCCAGCCAAAACGTGAACGAATCGTGCCATACACTGGCCAAATTGAAGGTGTTTTCTGAAACCGGTCTTTGTACTGCGCTAACTGACGGTCTAAACTGCGAAGTGTGGAATCTGTTTGGATGATTTGAACCTGAATAAAATCAAGTTGTTGGCCCAATCGATCTGTGACTTCCGGTTCACCCTTTCCAATAGTTGAAAAGTTCTGACTAAATAAATTCCCTTTTGATTTACGGGAATAATTGGTGGTGCGTCGTTTTTGCCTACCGATGATTTTGCTCATGTCTTCTTCACGATTTAACAAGTCTTTCAGCGTATTGTGAATGGCGTCTACGCGCTCTTCAAACCGTTCGATTTGTTTGTCTTGCTCTGCTGCTTTTGATTTTAAGGTTGAATACGCATCTTTATCCAAAGTGCTTTTCGCACCATAGCTAACACCTGCCACGCCAAACAATGTGGCAAAGATTAAAAGGAACACCCCCGTAACTAATTTACGTTTGGAAACCCGTATCTGGTACGTGGTCCTTCCACTTGGAGGCACAACCATGAAGGCAAAATAATCCTTCTTAGTGAGTGTAAAATCGTCGTCTTGCTTAGCGTTTGCCATGGCTTAATATTATACCCTTTTTCTTTTGGTTTGGCGAAACCAACACACTCTTAGTGGCTAGTGTTGCTTTTAGCCTTGTACTATTTTAATGGCGTACATTATATGTTTGATTGGAGTGAATACGTTATTTTATTTCGAAGACTTGCTTATACCGAATATGGTGGGACCGATTTCTCAAGATCGCCTTCCCCAGATCTCACAAAAGAACAGTTAGCCAGCATTAACGCGCTTGCCTTTCCAGCTTTCACGCCTCAGGTAGGCGAAATAGAAATATAACAACATAAATTCTATTTCTTAATTTTCATGGTCGGGATGAGAACGACTTTTTTGTCGAGTGTGAAAGCAAAAATGATGATGGGGCATTAGCCTCATTAACTTCGTAATAAATATTGCATATATAAATTATTTTGACGTATACTTATGATATGACTGCAAACTCACTCACTACTGGCGTTGCTTTTGAAACAGTTCGAAGTAAAATTCATCTAGTTCGTGGCAAGAAAGTTATGCTTGATCGAGATTTAGCTGATTTATATCAAGTGAAGTCTATTGCCCTTCGGCAACAAGTCAAACGGAATATAGAGAGTTTTCCAGATGATTTTATGTTTCAATTGAACGAAAATGAAGTAGAAATTTTGCTATCACAAAATGTGATACCTTCTAAAAAGAGCTTGGGCGGTGCGATTCCAATGGTATTCACTGAGCAAGGCGTGGCAATGCTATCAAGTGTATTGAAAAGTCAAAGGGCACGTCAGGTAAATATTATGATTATGAGAACATTTGTGAAACTAAGGGAAATGCTATCAACTCATAAAGAACTCCAAGAAAAGATTGGGCAACTTGAACGAAAATATGATCAACAGTTCAAAGTTGTATTTGAAGCAATCAAGCATATTATTTATACAGAGGAAAACCCGAAAAGGATTGGTTTTTTAACTGAGAAATATTCAAAATAAGAGATTTGGCCTAAATGGGCAACAATTTTAGGTTTTGGTCGGGATGAGAACGACTTTTTTGTCGAGTGCGAAAGACTTATTCTGCCACAGGCAGCGTCTTTCTGCTTCTCCCAAAAAGTTGAACTTCCTAATGATTGGCTTGGCGATTATTACTCAAACTTACTGCTGAATCGTCAAGGTTGTTGCCATTATGAATTTCTTGAATTCCAATAGTATCCGCCAAAACACTCGGTTTAGTTGAATTTAGGATTGATTCTATTTCGTCGAAAATCACACTAAAACCGGCAAAGTCTTCTTTCGTATCTTTTTCGCAAATCCAATCGCAAAGTGCTGTCTTCTGATTATTAATCAATGCCCATTCCTGAATATCCATATGCTTGGCATCTGGGATTGTTCTTTTCAGTGCTTCCGCGCCAACATTATTTGAAGCTTCCAAAATTAAATTATCCGAGAATAAATTTTCAATCCCCCTTTTAACAGAATTATTTGGATTAGCTGGGATGCATCTTTTGTGTATTATTTTATAATCATCATTAGACTTCTGTGTATCACAATCAAATAACAAAACAAGTGGATGATGCAAGAATTCTATAATTTCATTTCTGTTAGTCCAATATTTTACTAGGTTTCCCGCTCCATTTTTTTCTGTTAAATCAAATCTATCTAAAATAAGTTTCCAATTCGGGTAATGGTCAGCGGCCTTACGAATGTAATTAACATCTTGTATGCCCTCAACAAAAAGGTTGGGCTTTGTAGACTTAGATAAAACAATCAACTCATCCTGAGCCTTTTCAAGCTCACAAATTCGAGCTTTTTGATCTTGCATTTCGGCGTAAAAATGTTCATTCGCTACTTTCAATTCATCATATTCATACTTTTGAACTCTCATTATTCGATTTTTAGAATCGTTCACTCTAAATACCTCATAAAACGAGGCATATTCTGGCGCAAGACCTATAGTAGCGGGATTATGCGTTGTCATGATTACTACGATGCCTTTGGATACGAAATATTTGTTCAGCACTTTGAAAAGCGCGTTAGTTAATGATGGATTCAAAACGGCGTCATATTCATCCAACAGCAATACTTTTTTAGTATTTGAGTCAGCCTCAGATAGTGATGCAAAAACCAGTGAGATGATTGCCTTTTCTCCGTCTGACAATTCTCCCAGCTTCCTTGGCTGATCCAAAAGCAACTTTCCATTTGAATCTATCTCAAATAGTCCAGGTTGCTTATTAAGTTCAAAATTGACAATTTCAAAATCGGCCTCAAAGCGATAGGAAAACCCTAGTTCCTCAAACAATTTATTGAGCTGCTCCCAGGGTGGAACTTCTAAAATACTACGTTCATACTTATTCCCAGTTTTTCCAGCTTCTGCATTTGCGGCATATTCTCGCACTAAATAAGTTGAAAAAATACCCCAAATTCTATTGGAAAATATATCATCTCTTGCCCAGATAAAATCCGCAGGAATTGCGTTTATAAATTCGTCTCTTTCGAGACTTTCCCATCTACTGTCAAATTGCTCGATCAAATGTGACTTTAATTTTTCGCAAGAACTTCTAAACTCTTCATTATCCGGATGGTCTAACCTTAGTAGCTTATTATTATTGTATTTTTCCCAAGCTGCGTCCCAATCTGCTTTGACCGATTCAATACCCATTCTGGGAACTCTTAGAATACTAATATTGTCTTTAAATGAGCGCTTTTCGATATAAATACGATCCAACATTTCACCGTCTAAAGAAACTGTGGCATTAATTTTCTTATTTTTATCTCGTTCGACTATCTGCGATATAATTTCGATTAGCTGTGATTTACCACTACCATTGACTCCAGACAGGATTATTAGACCTCCTTGTAATTCAGCCTTAAAACCTTCTACAAACGATTTAAATCGCTCATTAAGTATTATGGATAGTTTTTTCATTACTGATTACCTGCCTAACTCGATAAACTGAAAAATTTGTTGGGAGAGGTTTTAATTTTGGGAAAATCAACTGCGGTTATCTTTTGGTCGGGATGAGAAGATTTGAACTTCCGACCTCCAGTCCCCCAGACTGGCGCGCTAACCAGGCTGCGCTACACCCCGACAAAGGAATTATTATATCAGCGCGCTAAACCATTGGCCAGGTTCTGCTGCACACGCTAACCAGGCTGTGAGGCCACAAATAAGACCGGCAACGCCATGCTGAAATAGGTAACAGAACTAAGCGGCGCCGGCTGCGGCTGGTGAGAGTGCTGCTGGTGGCGCGGCATCATCTGTCTTTTTAGAGGCGCGCTTTTTAGCAGGTTTCTTCTTTGGTGCTTGGCCAATCAGTTCTAAGAATTCATCACGCTCAATGACTTCGCGTTCCAAAATAATTTTAGACACCTTCTTAAGCATGTCCATATTCTTCTTCAACAATGCCGTGGTATCTGTATAGGCCTCGTCGATAATACGATGCACTTCATCATCAATGTCTTTCGCTGTTGCTTCGGAATAATCTTGAGAATGGTCTGTATATTGTTTACCTAAAAATACTGAACCTGATTGTTTCCCGAATTTTCTGGCGCCTAATTTTTCACTCATTCCAAAGCTACACACAAACCCCTTTGCTAAGGCTGTGGCACGCTCTATGTCGTTACTTGCGCCCGTTGTGATCTCATTAAATATCAACTGTTCCGCCACACGGCCACCTAATAACACCCGAATATTATTTAAAATCTCTGTATTGGATTGCAAATACTTATCTTCTATCGGTACCTGCATGGTGTAGCCCAAGGCCATTCCACGGGGTAAAATAGAGATTTTATGGACGGGGTCTGTATCGGGTAGGTAGGCCGCGACAAGTGCATGCCCCACTTCATGGTAGGCAATAATAGACTTCTCTTTATCACTCATAATGCGGCTTTTGCGCTGAGGCCCTGCCATCACACGTTCTATGGATTCTTCAATTTCATCTTGCCCCACAATCGTTTTGCTACGACGTGCCGCCAGTAAGGCCGCTTCGTTTATCAGGTTCGCCAAATCGGCACCTGTGAAACCAGGTGTGCTACGCGCAATAACGCCCAAATCAACTTTTTTACTTATCTTACGAGTCTTAGCGTGAATATCTAAAATGGCACGGCGGCCATCGATGTCTGGCTTGTCTACCATAATTTGGCGATCAAAACGACCGGGCCTAAGCAACGCTGGGTCAAGGATATCGGGGCGGTTGGTGGCCGCCAATACGATAACCGTTTGATGATCTTCGAACCCATCCATCTCAACTAACATCTGGTTTAGTGTCTGTTCGCGTTCGTCATGACCACCACCTAAACCGGCGCCTCGGTGTCGACCAACTGCATCAATTTCATCTACAAATATAATGGCTGGAGCATTCTTTTTAGCTTGGCTAAACAGATCTCGCACTCGCGAGGCACCAACGCCGACGAACATCTCAACAAAATCTGAGCCTGATATATTAAAGAATGGCACATCGGCTTCACCGGCAACAGCTTTGGCCAATAATGTTTTTCCTGTGCCTGGAGGCCCTACTAGCAAAGCCCCTTTAGGTATTTTTGCCCCTATCTTAAGGAACTTAGCGGGTTTCTTAAGGTATTCCACCATTTCTCGAAGTTCTTCGATGGCTTCGTCACAACCGGCCACATCTTTGAAAGTGATGCGATCTTTGCCGGCGGGTTTTATGTATGCCTTTGCCTTGGATTTACCAAACGACATGGCTTGGCTATTCGCGCCCTGTGCCGGCCTTAAAATGAAGAACCATAGTCCGCCAATTAATAGGAATGGGAAAACGGCTTGTAAAAAGAGCGACCAGAACCAGTTGGAGTCGGCGGGATTCACCTTTATGGTGACGTCGTGTTCTTTTAATTGTGAGATTAAGTTTGGATTCTCAATATAATATGTTTTAAAGGATTCACCGTCTTTGGTTTTGCCTAGGATTGTTTGATCCGAACTGCGAATTGTGATTTCACTAATGGCGCCTTGGTTTAGCTGCTTTAAAAAATCGGAATAGTCCATTGCGTCAGGCGCTTTTTCACCATTCATGCCTGCAGTGACGATGGAAATAAGAATAAAGGTAAATAAGATATACCATAATGCGTTTCGCATGTTGCGATTGCGGTTAGGGGGGGTATTGTTTGGTTCTTTTTTGCTCATACTGACTGTCTATTCTAACCTTTCTATCGAAGAATTCCCAGTTATGGGAGGGTTTATGCTGATTTTTCTAGAGTAATGGATTCATGGGCATCCACCTCAATGAGTGCCACTCTTACATAATCCGTTTTATTGGTGGAAATAGTTTCACCGACAAAATCAGGCTGTATTGGTAATTCACGATGCCCTCTATCAATTAATACGGCTAACTCTATTCGGGCGGGGCGGCCAAAATCCATTAATCCATCCAGTGCGGCACGGATGGTGCGCCCATGAAATAATACATCATCAACAAGTATGATGGTTTTTCCCGTAATGTCAGTTGGGATATGGGTCTCTTTTACCGTTAAGAAATTGCCTTTATCTAAAATATCATCTCGGTATAAAGACACGTCTAACTTACCCACTAACACCTCACCCTTACCGGCATTTTTGATGTTTCTGGCAATACGTTCTGCCAATGGAAGCCCGTGGGTGAGCACGCCAACTAAAACGGTGTTTTCTAATGTTCCCTCATGGCGTTTTATGATGCCCTCGGCGAGTCGGCTTACCAACAGTGCAATTTCTTTTTCAGTTTTGAGTTGTTGGTGCGTCATAGGGGCGTCTTATAAAATCCCTTTTGTTGAAGGAACACCTTTTTTAATGGGGTCAATTCGAGTAGCGCGATCTAGTACTTGCCCAAACCCTTTAAACACAGATTCGATCATGTGGTGTAGGTTTGTACCTCGTACAATATCAATGTGAAGCGATACCTTGGCGTTATTTACGAAGCCATTGAAAAATTCTTCTACTAATTCCACATCAAATTCGCCCACCTTGCTTTTTGGAAACTCGCCATTAAAGCTGAGATGTGGCCGGCCACTAATATCTAAGGCGATGTTACTTAAGGATTCATCCATTGGGAACGAACCGGAAGCATAACGGAAAATACCCGTGCAATCACCAAGCGCCTCATTTACCGCTTTTCCCAGGCAAATAGCCGCGTCTTCTGTGCTGTGGTGAAAATCCACATCAATATCGCCATCCACATCTAAATCAAGGTTAAATAACCCATGTTTTGTGAATAAATCGAGCATGTGGTCTAGAAAAGGTATGCGCGTTTTAATATTGGATTTTCCCTCACCATCAACAGCAAACTTCAACGTAACGTTGGTTTCTGATGTGCGGCGTTCTACTGTGGCCTGTCTCATGGATAATCTCCTTAAAATAATTCTTGTTGAGGCACGGTGCCGTCGCTACGCTCTGGCATTGAAAGCCCCAAATGTTCATAGGCTAATCGAGTTGCTAAACGCCCCTTTGGCGTGCGATCGATAAAGCCAAGCTGAAGCAAATACGGCTCGTACACATCTTCAATAGTATCACTTTCTTCGGAAATACTCGCGGAAATTGTGTCTATTCCAACTGGACCGCCATTAAACTTTTCAATAATTGCACGTAGGCATTTACGGTCTACGTCATCTAAACCCAAGGAATCAATACCCAATGCACTTAGGCCTTCAGCCACAATAGTATCGGTAATTCGTCCGTCGCCTTGCACTTGGGCCCAGTCGCGAACACGTTTAAGTATACGATTTGCAATACGTGGCGTACCTCGGCTGCGTTTGGCCACTTCCATTGCCGCCGAATCTGTAATGTGAGTTTCTAACAAACTGGCAGCCCGTGTCACAATTTCTTTTAGCGCGCTAGGGTCATAAAACTCCATGCGTTCCAATGCGCCAAATCGGTCTCGAAGCGGCGCGGATAACATGCCAATTCGGGTGGTCGCGCCTATTAGTGTAAAACGCTCTAAGGTTAACCGTATACTTCGTGCGGATGGCCCTTTCCCTATTACAATGTCCAATTCATAATCTTCCATCGCAGGGTACAGTACTTCTTCCACGCTACGATTTAACCGGTGAATTTCATCAATAAATAGCACATCACCCTTTTCAAGGTTGGTAAGAATTGCCGCCAAATCACCTGGTCGCTCAATGGCTGGGCCGGAGGTTGTTTTTATATTGACGTTCATTTCGTTGGCCACAATATTGGCAAGGGTTGTTTTTCCCAACCCAGGCGGGCCATGGATCAATAAATGCTCAAGGCTTTCGTCTCGCTTTTTTGCGGCTTCTATAAATATATTGAGATTGCGAATTAATTTGTGCTGGCCTATAAATTCGTTTAATGCCCGTGGCCTTAGTGAACCTTCGCGGTGATCTTCTGGGTTAACTTCGCGAGATAAAATGCGAGATTCATCTGGCGTTGCAGATTCCCCAGTTTTATCCCACTCTTCCGGGCGTTCATAGTTCTCATTTTGTTGGTTAATGAACTGATCCATTGCCCAATAATAGCATATATTTGTACGTGGCGAACTAAGCTGCGTATTTTGGAATAGCAAAGTGCAATGTGGTGCCCGTTTTATCGGTTTCCATGGTGCATTCACCAAAATGTTCCTGGGACGCATGAATAATAAACTTACTTAATAGTTCTTCGCGTTTAAGCTCACTTATCTCTAATTTTGGCGCACTTAACACAATCATATAGTCATAAGGAAACATATCTGACACCGTTTTTTCCATATCGTATTTGTCGGCATAATCGCTAAACACATAAAAATCTAAAATTAGCTCTTGTTTTGCCACACCATTTTTCTGTGCCACCTCTAACAGTGCGCTGCTGGTTTCATTTAACATGATCGTAACGCTATCTTTTACTAGCCACACCTTTTCTTCCACACGCAATCGGCTACGCAAACTGGATTCGCCGGTGCAATGCTCTTTAATATAGGCCTCCCAACTCTCTCGTATTGTATCCAAATTAACAGACTCCCATTCTTTAGGGCGATGGCTCGGCCGTGGGTTCAAGTTGGCATCTGTAAAAATAAACTGCTGGATGTCTGTGAGACGAGGGACTTGCTTAAATAGGATATCAAAGAAGAAATCGGGCTTGGATGCGATCTTTTCTCGGTCCATTTGCCGCATGACATCTAATGGCGCAATGATATTTCGAAATTCATGATTGCGTTTACGGATGCTTCGAAGCCGTTTTACAAGCTCAATATTGATATGGCGAAGCGCATGCAATTCTTCGATTAAAGACGCCACCGGCCCTCTAATCGTTTTTTGTGCGAACGACTTACTTTTATAAAAAATAAACTCTTCGTCCATGATGACCCTTCCTCAATTGCAACTATTCCCTAATATTGCAGATTTTAAACACTAACTTTATCGCTCTGATATAATATTTTTATGCTGACTTCTCCCATATCGATTCGGCGGCGTTTTACGCTCGGTTTACTTGTTTTTTGTTTTTCTCTTTTTGGGAATGCGCTAAACGCAGCAGAATCACGAACAGTGTGGGGCGTATATAACAGCGACGAATGGGAGCCCTTTAGTCGCCCGAACGTGGCGGTGTATTTTGAGCTTCCCCTGAATCACTTGGGCATGAAACTGGAACTGGTGGATGTGGCTAAACCGCTGCCAGACTTAACTACAACTCCGTTGCCACATGGGATTATTTTGAATGTGCTTGACCTACCAGCGAATCGGGAAGATGCCTACTGGACGTGGGTTGCCGCGTTTCAGTCGACCAAACGACCCATAGTGTTTCTAGATGGCCTTGGGCCGTCGCATGGGATTCGTGATGACGTGTTGGCGCGATTAAACGTGCGCGTGGGGCCCGTTTCTAGCCTATACCCCGCCCACATTGACGTGGTGACGCAAGATGCCCGCGCCCTGCCGTTTGAGCGAGAAATTGCGCACGAAACCAAGCAGTTTGGTGAAATCCATGCCGATAATGGGATGGCGTTACTGACGTTAATGGGATGGCGTTACTGACGTTAAAACACACACCCACTGGCGCTACGACCTCCCCGGTTGCCATTCTTGAAAATGGTGGATTATTGCTTCACGATTATGCCGTTTACCGATCGCCTGCTGGCGTTGCCTGGCACTATTACACGGACCCCTTTTTCTTTTTGAATAAGGCCTTGAAACTGAATGACCTTCCTCGGCCAGACATTACTACCATTAATGGGAAGCGCATCTTTTTTACGCATATTGATGGAGATGGGTTTATCAACCCCACCTACTTTGATAGAGGAATGATGTCTGGTGAATCAATTTACAAGGAAATTTTGACTCGTTATCCCGAAATTCCATTCACCGTATCGGTCATCACCTCCGAAATTGATCCTAAATATAAGGGGTCTGCCGATAGTCACGCAATGGCACGCCGCCTATTTTTATTGCCAAATGTAGAGGCTGCAACCCACACCTTTTCACACCCTTTGATTTGGGACCGCACCATCATTCCAGACTACACCGTGGATAGTTATGGCCGCGAAGTGCGGATTAAAACCTTTTCAAACAACGCCCTACTAAGCTGGCGACTACCCGGGTATTCTTTTAGCCCTGAGGCCGAAACAATCGGTTCAATACACACAATCAACACGCAATTACTGCCTGAGGGAAAAACAGCACGGCTTGTGTTGTGGTCTGGTAATACACGGCCAAATGAAACCACATTAAAAGTAACATCTGAGAACGGACTTTTGAATATGAATGGCGGTGATTCGCGATTCGATCCCACTCGCCCATCGTATCTGGGTGTTTCGCCCTTTTACCGCAAACTTGGAAATTATTACCAAATCTATTCGGCAAATGCCAATGAGAACTTATACACGGATTTATGGTCGAAGCAGTTTGGCGCTTTTAAAAATGTGATTCAGACCTTTGAAAACACAGAGTCCCCCAAACGTGTCAGTGCAATGAATGCCTATTATCACTTTTACAGCGGCGAGCGACGTTCCTCATTACAAGCCTTACATGTCATTTATAATTACGCGTTAAAATCAGATGCCTTTATGGTGTATGCCAGTCGTTATGTGCAAACGGTAAATGGTTTTATTTCAACTAAGATTGACCGTATCTCACCGTCTAAATGGCGGGTGTGGGACACTGGAGAATTACGAACAATCCGCTTTGATTCGACTATGAACGTTGACTTGCCGGCATCAACAGGCGTCATCGGATTTACCCACATAAATGACGCGCTATATGTGCATTTAGACGCGTCTGACATTCATACCATCGCATTAACTGACGCGGCACCACAATCGACTTACCTTATCTCAGCGAATCACGACGTGAGCATCATCAAAAACAAACCCAATATGTTGGAATTCCGCGCGAGTAATTTGGGCGAGATGGTGGGTGAATGGGGTGGGTTTTTACCAAACAAAAACTATAGTGTGCGCTGGACGGGCAACGTAAATGGGACATTGGTTAGCCGAAGCGATGCATTTGGGCGCGTTGCCTATCGTGTACCCGCCACAGGAAATGTAGATGTCAGGATACAAACGTTATGAGTCGTAGCGGTATTTTACTTATTATGTTTTTTGGTATTGTCGGTCTTTCGGCGATGCTTTTGTTACCTACGCGTTTTGATCTAGCAGAAGTCTACCAAAAAAGTCATCAATACGATAAAGCCGCTGAAATGTTAGAGGATGTACCGTCGCATAATGTAATTCAAGACGCACGCATTGCCATTGCAAAAGCCAAACTATTATACGATTTGGGTGACTATGCCAGTGCCAACGCGTCGATTGCGCCCGTGCAACATATGCTCCAATTTAGCAATGACCTTGTGCCGCTGCAACTGGCTCTCGCCCGAGCTCTTACTGACATCGGCCTACTTATACGCGCTCTTGAGAGATGGATTACGTTACAGCCTAACGATTGGGACGCCCGTGACGAACTAATCGAACTGTACTGGAAGACCCAACAACCCCAAAACGCGCTGCCTCATATTTTGACCTTACTAAAGGTACAACGCACTCGAGACGATCTTTGGTTGCAACTTGGCACCGCTTACTTGGCAGTAAATGAACCCATAAAATCGCTCAATGCATTAGAAACAGGGCTTACACGCGTGCCTGATTCCCAGCCATTATGGAGCACCTACAAAACCCATTTAAACGCACTGGATCGTCGGGAACGATTGATTACTCTGAACGAACGTCTGATACGGGAAAACCCAGACAATGTAGACCTTTTGATTGAGCAAGGCGCACTTTATGTGGATTCCGGGCAACTCGAAGAAGCCCGTCCGTTTCTTGTGCCATTGCTTGCGGTGCGTTCTCAACGAGACGACTTAATATATTATGGGCGCGGTCTTTTCACTCAAAAACCCGAAATGGCGCTGCGCTATTTTACGTTTCTAACACAGGCAGCCCCCAACCGCGCTGACATTCGAAACAACTATGACATTGCGCTTCTTGTGAATTATCAATTCGACACGGCGTATGAGTCTCTTGTGGCTCATGCTGGAAAAACACCATCACCTAGTATTAGTGAACAGTATATAAGTCTGTTATATGAATCTGGTCGAGATACAGCGTTTGTATCTGCCCATGTGGATTCTCAGGCCTTTTTAAACATGCCTGAATTGCAATACATTGCTGGCGTGTTTCTTTTAGGAAGTGGGCAATATTCCCAGGCAGCACAAACTGGGCGCACTCTTAGTTTAACTGACATGCCACAGCGTCGGTATTTTGAATTATGGATGAATGCGTTGGTGGCTCTTGAATTACCATCTGAATTGGTTAAGGCACTACAGCGATACACATATTTATGGCCCCATGATATTGCTAAACAATTGGAATTAGTCGATGCCTATGAATGGAACAATCAATATGGGAAAGCCCAACAATTGATAGGTGAGTTAGAAAAAGAATACCCAAATAACCCACTCATCAATGAACTAGACGCGTCTCGGCGAGTTGCAGGCGAACCTGTCGGCATGCTGGATTTAGTCGATAATGCCTTAAGCCAAAACCGCTGGATGGACGCTATTTCAATAATTAGAGGCAACACATCGACGTTAAACGCCGGCGAACGGCAATATGTAAACAGCAAACTATTTGAAATCGCTCAACGCTACACCGTTGATTATGAATTTGGGGTAAACGCCCAAAGTATCGGGCCAGAATCAGAACGGGATATGGCTTATTCAAGCCATGGAAAATGGCGGCTACCGGGAGCATTTCGACGGGTTTATGTGGGCGCCAAACACTGGTGGCTGACTACCAGCAGAAGCGGGTTTAACGCCAAACGCCGAGAAGCGGCTCGTTATACGGCTGGATTAACCGGAACAGCGTACCAGATTATGGATTGGGACGTGGAAGCCGGTGGCTATTCCACATTAACCGAGTCGCCCTTTGCCCGAGCTGAATTGCGTACGCGCCTATCGGGTGGGGGGCAATGGCAGGTATCGCGCAGTCAAAATGAATTAATGGATTTGCCCTTTGATTTGCCCCTAAACAAATCGGTGGCGGACATTACCAGCACACAATTGTATCTGCCGTTAGGCCAGCGTTTTGCACTAAGTGGGCGGCTGGTTCACCGCGATATACGGCAGTCCGAAACCGACCGACTTGCCAGCGACCAGCAGCGTGAATTTGGCATAGATTACAGTGTGTTTCAGTCGCCATACCGGGGCTATTCCCTGTTGAAATACTGGACGGTTGGTGTGGCGAGCGATCAGTACGACCGCGTGCACCAGGCCGATGGTGCCGTGGTGGAGCTATTAGACAATCGCAGCTTTGTGCATCTGACCAACAGTCTTCAATGGCAGTGGATGCGCACCCAACTTGTGGGTTATTTTTATTGGGGCATGCCCACCTATAAAGAAGGTCATTTTGGTGATGTGGCCGGTGCCACCGCGCAATTCAACATTCTTATTCGCCCCACTTTTGTGTGGCGCACTGAATTTAATGTGGCTAGCGAAAAATCATTTAGTAATTCCGAAGACTCCTACTTTCGTTTTAGCACTGGGCTGAAGGGTGCTTTATAATGGAGACCATGACCGCATCACTTTTGATATATGATCAAGATTCCGTGGCGACGACTCAAATCGAAGCCGTGTGCCGCCAGTTGGGCATGACCACCTACGTGGCCGAACGCTTTAATGACGCCTTAGCATTAGCTAAGGACACCCAACCCCATTTTATTTGTTCCGATTTGCTGATGGATGAGGGGGTTGGGTTTATCTGGCAAGCCAGAAGCGTCATTGAGCGCCCGTGGGTGCCAGCGGTGCTAAGCGCATACCGCGCGCTTAGCTCCAAAGAGCACCAAACCTTGTATGAATTACGCGCCGAACTCATGCTCAAACCTCTGCTGCCCCAACGCATCACGTCCATGATATACCAATTAGAAGGAACCCTTGCCCATGCGCACTAATCGCTTTAACCCTCGCGCCATCGTTCTCGGCGCGTGCAGTTTGGCCGTCATTTTAGTTATAAACTGGATCACCCACCCCGAAAATCTGGGGTATATCCACGTGCATCCTCACCCGTTCTGGGTTGTCATTTTACTGATTGCATTACGCTACGGCATTCGTGAAAGCGTTGTGCTGTCATTGTGCATTGCAGGGGTGTATTCTGGCTTTATTCTGTTTAACAACAGTGAGCCTTATTTCTTTTCGAGCATTACATTGTTTAATGATTTTAAAGACCCGTTTCTATTTATTTTGGTTGGTGCGATGGTGGGGGAATTATCCGAGACCAATCAACTTATTCGAAGACGCTACAAAGAACGTTTGCGCTTTCGGCACCGGGCGTTCACCAAGTTACGCACCAAGTTTTTAGCAACAGAACAAGCCTTGCAAATCATTAGTGATCGCATATCCGGTCAGTTCGCAGACGTGCTGGATTTATTTGATTCTGTATCGGCCACAAAAACCATGAGCGCCGATGCCACTGAAGCCCATATGTTGAACGTTCTACAACGGTTTTTACATGTAAATTCATTAACTTTATTTTCAGTTACCGGCACCTTGATTGTGCCAAAAGTACATATTCGCAATGGGCAGCCATCAGTAGAGCAACTACCTAATTTTGATCACGATGTATTAATCCAATCGGTTTTGACTAGCAAAAAGGAAAGCTATTTTGATGTCTTAGACGAAAGCGAATTAACGGCACACCAAAGCGATGTTCTGCTAGCTGGCCCTATTTTTAATAGTGAGGGCCACATTACCGGAATTGTCGCTGTTGAAGACATCAATTTTCTTCATTACAACCCCACTACGTTTAAGCTCTTTCGCATTCTACTAAATTGGTGGGGGCATTTAATTGAAGAGCGCCGATTTTTGGATGAACTTTATGCGCAATATCACCATGAAGAGCATATCGGCATCCTGCACTACCGCTACTTTTTAAGGCGTGGGAAAATGGAATTTACCCGAGCGACACAATACCATGTCCCACTTACCATTGCCGTTATCGAAGTGGAACATCCCGACCGCCTAAATAATTCCTTGTTTAACGAATTAACCTTATCCATATCTCACATTTTCCATTATTTTCTTGAAGAAGTGGAAATGATTAGCTTTTATAAATCTATGGGGCAATTTGCCATTCTGTACCCTGCGGTTAGCTCGGATGTGGTTGAAACTCGTCTACAGAAGGTCATCGAAGAAATTGATCGCTATGCCCTTCACCCGTATTTAGACACCGATGTGGCACTCACCTTAAAATATGCCATTGCCACCACCCAACGCCAATCAAATTCCTTTTCTGAGTTATTAGATGAAGTGGATACCAAACTGATTGAGGCAAAGGTTAAATGACGCATCCGGTTTTAGTAGGTGCCCTGATTGCCTTTAGTGCCTTTTCTTCTGCGGTAATATACCTGATATGCGGGCTTCTTGGGTTATCACATTTGCGGCTTTTTTATTGTGGCATGGCTATTTTCATTCCGGTTTTAGGCCCGATTTTATCCCTTACGATGATGATCAATCACCGTATGAGGAATCGGGAATATGCAGGGCACGACACCGATTGGCTTTATGATTATCAGCCCGGTGTAGATACCGCGTCGGAAGATATTTTCTTTGCCTCTAGCACCGCCCAATTACTGCAAAGGGAATTAATCGTCGAGCCCTATTTTGATATTATCCGTGGGCAAAATACCGCTCTCAAGCGCGCCCTTATTTCCCGATTAATGCGACAACCATCCCCCATTGCAATCTCAATTTTACGAGAAGCGGTTTCCGACGATTCCTATGGCATCCGTACCTATGCCTCCTCAGCGTTACAACAAATCGAAAGCCAATTTCAAACAAGTATTGTGGCATTAAAGACGAAGCTGCGTGACGCTGCGCAAGATGCCGATTTGCGTTTTGATCTAGTAGCTGCCCATCTTAATTACGTGGAATCTGGCCTGCTTGAAACCCATCTATCGCGCTACTATTTACGGCTAACAGATTCCCTTCTTGAGGGGTTTAAACCGGATAATTTGAGTCATAAACTTAAGATTCGCTTTTATGAATTATCTGCCAAAAGCGCGCATTTTACTGGCAATGAGGTGCTGCAACACCGTCATGTGGATGCACTATTAAAATTAGACCCAAAGCACCGAGATGCACTGTTACAACGGTGTCAGCATGCGTTTTCAACACGAGACTTAATTACTCTTAAAAAAACATGCCTATTGTTAGACGATGATGCGGCAGACCCACAGACACAAGAGGCCGTATTATATTGGACGGGAGCGGAGCAACCCGCATGACCCAGACGCCGCCAGTAAACACTGATTTTAGAGTATTGTTACAAACGGATCGACCTCTGGCCATTATGCAGCTTGAAATGACTAACGATCCTGCTGTATCTGATATTGTGGACGATATTATTGACCCAAATGATGCCCAACTTAACCTCGCCTTTCTGCGGCACTTGAGTCATTTACCCTACTTTCACTCATTACCCTATATTGAACCGCGCCTATATCACGCCAATCATACGGTTAGAAAGGTGGCGTTACGATTGTTTTCTGAAGCGCCGTTTGAACATCGTGAAACGGCAACACTATCGCTATTAAAAAGCTCGGCCGTTGATATGAAACAATTTGCATTGAAAGAGGTGACGAAAAATAAGGTTCAGTCCTGTTTAAATGACGTACTTGATTTACTAGATGAAAATGACGAAGCGCTCCTTTCAAGCGTCGGGCTTTATCTTCAACAGAGTGATTTTCCAGATTTGGCCTCCATGCTATTGGATCGCCTGACGCATAGCAAAGGAATTTTGGCGGTTATGCTGCTCAAAACCCTATCCAACCTACCTGGATTTACACGGTGGCGCAAACTTATTCCATATACCCAATCAAAAAACGATGATGTGGTGGGCGCGGCCTATTTTGCAATTGGTCAGGTTGGCAAACAACGCTCCATTCCTTATTGTTTGGCGCAACTGGACACTGTTTTAAGCGATAATACGGTGCGCGTCATCATCCAATACATGATGAAATGGCCAAGCCCGGAAGTGATTTCTAAATTTGCTGACATCGCCTTAGGGCATCCTAAATTTCGCATGCGCCTTTTAATTAGCGGCGCCTTGGATGACATGAATGAACTGGCGTTATTACGGGGATTCTTAGATATTTTAGATGGTGCATCACCAATTAAACGTCGTGCGTTTGTTCTGAAAAAACTGGGGGTAAATCGGTTTTCTAGAAGCACTGAATTATTATGTGATGAACTCGCGTTTGAGTGGCGCTGGGAATTACGGCAAGCGGCATTAGAAGGACTTGTGGACTTGGCTGATATCGATTCCTTTGACGTGCTATTTGATTTGCTACGCCACTCCCCAATTCGAGAAGGGTATTTGGCCATGGCAGCGATTTGCCGAATGCCGCTCAATCCACTTCAGATCCAAAGCGTCACAAAACTCGTGCAAAACGGGGAATTGGGTGATGGGGTGATTCAGTTATTATTACAACGGTGGTCTAAAACAACATATGCGCACGAGTGGCCAAACAATTTACATCGCTTTTTATCTGCGCTACTGGGCCATACGAATCCCTATATTCGCGTAGAAGCCGCCCGTTTATATGCGCAATCCCAGCCCAAAACACAATGGGCGTATTTGTTAGACCGGTACTACGCCGAGCCTTTAGGCACATTGAGAAATGAATTAATTGCGTGTTTGAATAGGATTTTGCAACATGATATTAGTCCGATTATTCAGGAAATGTTAGGCAATGCGGATTCTGATACCATCCACCATCTTCAAGGGCTTTTAATTCATATGGAATGGGATCGCAATACGGTAAACCGGGAATTTAAATCATTAATTAAAATAGGAGCGAACTTGCAAGCTCATGAACGACCACGCTTTTATAAGCGATTATTTAACAGTTCTCCAAACGCAGCAAAAGGCATGATTGTTCGCGGGGAAGCATTGGGTGAAATCGCGCCTATTTTTATCGAAGAGTGGTTGCATTCTATTTTTCACTTGCATCCCTCTGCACAACCATCGGAATGGAAGACTCTCTTGCAGTACCTACCGACTGCGCAATACCAACATGCATTGCATTATTTTATTGAACAACGCGCGGATTGGGCGGCTCCGTCCTTTTTCAAGCTTGCCAATACTTGCGAAGACCGTTCTATACGGGCCATTATGCGACAAGGCATTCGTCGGATGTTGCAACTATGAGGAATGCAAATGGTTGATGTGTGTTTGGTATTAGAAGGCACCTACCCCTATGTAATGGGGGGCGTTTCTGGGTGGGTGCATCGATTAATATCCAGCCTACCCAACATACGGTTTTCGTTGTTGTGTGTATTGCCATCTTCAAGTACCTATCAGAGCGCAAAATACCCTATTCCGCAGAATGTGGAACAGATTTCTGAAGTTTACATTCAAGATACAGATTTAAGTCGCCGCAGTGGCGGTGGTTTAAAAGCCGACGCGTTAGATGCGCTAGTGACGTTTTATCGACAGGCCCAGAAACAGGATTTTTCGTCGTTTGATCGCTTCTATGAGTTGGTTTGTAACCCCGAAACCCGTGGTATTAGCCCTCATGAATTGCTTAATACACATACCGGTTGGGAACTATTGCGGCAACTTTATGATGCTGTCGGGGACAACACGTCATTTATCGATTTTTATTGGTCATGGCGTTACGCCCACCTCCCACTGCTTAATTTGTGCGATGCTCATATTCCCAAAGCGCACATCTATCACCCGATCAGCACTGGTTACGCGGGCCTCGTATCTGTGTTTGCCAAGCAACGCTACAAACGCCCACTAATCCTAACTGAACACGGCATTTACACGAACGAACGGCGCATCGAAATCGAGCAATCGGAATGGTTCTATGAACAGCAAGACCACAGCCGCGCGGTGCGCCGCAGTGCAGGTGCATTAAAACGAATATGGACACAGAAGTTTGAATTACTAAGTGCACTTACTTATCGTAATTGCGATGACATTCTAACCATCTTCTCTGGCAATCGAAAAATGCAAATTGCAGAGGGTGCGCCCATCGAGAAAACACGGGTTATTCATAACGGCATTTCCATTGAACGTTTTATTGGCCTATCCAGTCGCCCTTCGCAACCCGATACCTTCCAGGTGGGAATGGTGGGCCGCGTGGTTAGCATTAAAGATATCAAAACTTATACGTGCATGTAAACTTGTTCATGATGCCATCCCCAATACGGAATTCTTTTTATTGGGGCCAATGGATGAAGAGCCCGATTACGTGTCTGACTGCATTCAGCTCGTGGATTCCTTGGGTTTAGATGACGTGGTGACGTTTGCAGGTCGCGTGCCTGTTTCAGACTGGTACAAAAAATTAGATGTGGTGGTGTTAACAAGCATCAGTGAGGGGCAGCCACTTGCGATTATGGAAGCAAACTGTGCGGGCGTGCCTTGCGTTGCAACAGACGTGGGGGCGTGCTCAGAATTATTAAATGGCATTACTCAGGACGATGCCGCACTTGGGCCGAGTGGTATTATTACCCCTATTGCGAATCCCCGTGCGAGTGCGAATGCGATTATTGAACTGCTCGAAAATGCGCCGTTGCGCAAGAAAATGGGGGAAGCCGGAATGGAACGCATACAGCGATTTTACGATGAAGATGATGTGAGTTTTGCATACCTGGATTTATACAGAAAGTACCTTACATAATGGCAGGCATAGGGTTTCGATTACGGGCGCTTTTAAGCGAAGACACGGTGGCATCAACCATGAAAGCCTATTTGATCGGCGCGGTTGTCTCTAGTGGGCCGTGGTTAATTACATTTATTGTGTTAGCCGCACTAAACTTTTTACAACTCGGCCATATCGGGTTTAATAACATGATTTTATTTCAAGGCATCTTACTTTATATATTTGCCTTTACCTTAATTATTGTGGGCATTTTTCAGATGCCCGTTACACGGTATGTGGCCGACCTGATATACAAGCAAGACTTGGAACGCATAGTACCTGTATTTGTGGGGGCGGTCTTAACCATTGGCAGCGTGCTTCTTTTGGTGTCTGGTGTGGCGGTATTTAGATTTACGGGTTGGGATTTCCCGCTTCAAGTGGTCAGCGTGGGCACGTTTGTCATGGTTGGCCTGATATGGGTTGCCATGATATTCATGAGTGCCACAAAAGATTTTATGGCTATTCTACGGGCATTTATTGTGGGTGGCATTGTGGGGATTGTCGGGGGGTGGGGATTGGGAAATTTGTATTTTGTGCCAGGCTACCTTATGGGATTTTTATTGGGGCAAAGCGTCATTTTTACCATGCTCTGCTTTCGTATATTTGAAGAGTTTCCAGTTGATGGGGATTTTGATTTTTCATTTCTAAGTTATATCGTGAAGTTGCCCTATCTGATGTTGGCAGGCTGGTTGTATCAACTGTCCATTTGGGTGGATAAGTTTGTGTTTTGGTTTAGCAAGGAAGGCAAGGTGGTTAGCCACTTTATTTACGCAAGCCCCATTTATGATTACCCATTTTTTCTTGCCTATGTCACCATCATTCCGGCTCTTGCCATTTTTCTAGTGCGCACTGAAACGCACTTTTACGACCATTACCGTGCCTTTTATGCGTGCTTAAGTCAAAAGCGGTCATATCGGTCTCTCGAGGCTGAAAAAACAGCATTAATCGCCAGCGTGACTCGCAGCATTTTTCATTTGATACGTAGGCAAGGATTCATTACGATTTTAGTGATCTTACTTGCCCCACACTTGGTAGGAATTTTAAAATTAGACTGGGTGCAGCTTGGTGTGCTTCGCATTGTGACACTTGCCTTATTTTTACAGGTACTGTTCCAGGTACAGCTGACTCTTCTGATGTATTTTGAATGGCACCGATTCGCCGCGTTTTTAACGGCATTGTTCGTGGTGGTTAATGGCGTGGGAACCTGGCTTAGTCTAAAGGCCGGCTTGGCCTACTACGGATATGGGTATTTTGTGGCGGCATTTTTAGTTTTAATGATTGGCTTTCCGGTGCTATTTTCTCGCCTTCATCGCTTGGATGAAATCACTCTGATGGGGACGGATGGGTGAGTCTTTGCTATACTCGGGTCACATGATTGAGCGGATTAAACTAATTTTGGATGGCATGTTAAACACGGGTAATTTACCCAATGGTTTAGTGCTTGCTAGCGCGCAAGACGCCGACCGCGAGACGGCTGCCCACTACATTGGCATGGGTGCGTTATGTGACACCGAAACACCTGGGCCGTGTGGCACCTGTTCCCATTGCATACGGGCTAAAAAGGGCGCTCACCCAGATTATTATTTTCACCCCTTTGAATCGGCCATCAAAGTCGAAGACATCCGTACCATTCGTACGGCAATACAATATGGGCCGACTGAGGCAAAATCCATGATGGTTATTCTTCATAATGCTCATGAAATGACGGCTTCGGCACAAAACGCACTTTTAAAAAGCTTGGAAGAGCCACCAGCAGGGGTGCATTTTATTTTGACCACCGATAACGCGATGAAACTACTATCGACCATTCGCTCTCGTTCGTTTTTACTCGACATTCCTAGCGTGGCGCCAGGTTCACAAATCCCCATAGACCAACTACCAGTGGCCTATTCACCACTACCCGAATTTATGTTGAAGTCCGATTCGGCAAAATTAGACTATGCTCAAGAACTCGCCTCAGACAAGGAATTCGTGCGTAGCGTGTTGTTGCACTGGCTGTATGATGCCAGCCGTAGCGCCACTATGGATGAGATCGGATCAAAACGACTGGAATTAATCATTTCCACACTGTCCAATATGCAGTATAATCTTAACACGCGTCTCCAAATGGAGTCGCTGGTGCTGCAATTGTAGCAGGTGGTTGGTAATGAGTTGTTTATTTTGTAATATCGTGTCCGGAAACATCCCCGCAAGTACAGTTTTTGAATCAAAAGACGTCTTGGCATTTAGGGATATTGCCCCTCAGGCGCCAGTGCATATACTGGTCATTCCAAAGCAACATATTACAAGCGCGCATGAGGTTCATGCGCTAACTCCTTCCCCATTACCCGCTATATTTGACGCAATCCATCACATCGCTGAAGAGTTAAATCTATCTGATGCGGGGTATAGGATTGTCACGAATGTGGGTAATGATGGTGGACAAACAGTGTCCCATCTTCATTTTCACATTCTAGGTGGACGCAGCATGCAATGGCCACCCGGCTAAGTAAAGGAGGGTTAGTTTATGGGCAAACACGATAATAAGCAAGAAAAAGGCAGAGACGATGGTTTCGAGTCCTTGATGAGAAAGTTCAAACGAAACGTACGTAATACGGGCGATTTGCGCCGACTTCGCGATAAAGAGTTCTTTGAAAAGCCATCTGATAAGCGTAAGAAAGTAATGAAAGCAGCACAACGTCGTACTTACTTACAACAAGAAGAAGACAAACTGTAGTTCCGCTCTATATAATATAGAGATGGGCATCATTAAATCAGCATTTATAAAACGGACCACAATATTGGATAGGTATATTCTTATCCAATTTTTGGGTCCGTTTTTGCTTGCTGTCGGTGGGTTCGTAGTCATCGGCATTGTAGACATCTTATTTACCCTCGTGGATATGTTTGTAAATTCAGGCGTTCCCCTACTTGTTGTTATGAGGCTATTGGTTTATAAAATCCCTGCCATCATGGTGTTGTTTTTTCCAATGGCGGTGCTATTTTCAGTTATGTTACTTCTCGTGCGTATGGCTAAAGATAACGAGGTCACCGTACTACGTTGTTCTGGTTTAAACGCAATTCGATTTTTAACACCACTGCTTTTACTCTGTGTACTGGTCAGTTTAATGTCGTTTGTGACCAATGAAGCCATTGTGCCTTGGGCAAATCGTGTGTCTGACACTCTAATTCGCCGTTCCATCCAAAAGAAACCACCACCTACCGTTGTAAATAATGTGTTTTTTAAAGAAGAAGGCGATCGGTTCTTTTATATTCGAAAAGTAGATTCTAAACTGGGACGCATGCATGATATTTTAATTTTTGAGCGTGGCAGTAATTTCCCGCGTATTATTACTGCAAAAACGGCGCAATGGGACAAGAAAACATGGACGCTTCAAGACGGTATGATTCAAGAGTTAACGCCCGAAGGCGACTTGGATTTTTCGTCGCGTTTTTTTCAAACTAAAATTCACGTATCGCGAGACGTGCAAAGTTTTTACACAAAAAAGAAAACGGCCAAAGAAATGGACTCTACTGAGCTAAGGGAACAAATCGATGTACTCGATAAGGGTGGGGTAAATACCAGCCGTTTGAAAGTGGAATATCACATGAAGCAAAGTGTGCCTGCCGCGTGTTTTGTGTTTGGCATTTTAGGCGCTGCATTTTGCCTTCGGTTTGTTAAATCGGGTAAAGACTGGTGGGGTGTTATTACCGCTATTATATTAGTCGTATTGCTTGTTGGGTTCTTCTTCTTCATCATGGCACTGTTTAGGTCTATGGGGCGCAAGGGTGTTTTACCGCCCTTTTTGGCTGCGTGGATGCCAAATATGTTGTATGGATTACCTGGTCTCGGATTAATTTGGAATGAATGCTATCGCCGCTGATACTAACCTTATGTTTGAAACCGAAACAAAGCAAATTCGAAATTACGAATTGCCCCGTCCGCGACGCCAGTACCAGCTGGGTATTTCCCTTTTAAAGAAAAGTCGCTTGGATGAGGCTATGGAACGCTTTCGCGAGGCGATTGCCTTAGACAAAATAATTGCTGTTGACGTGTTAATTCACCTTTATAAACGCATGTTAGTGTCTTACGAACAAACCGACTATCGCCTTATGGCGGCACAAATTTATTGCGATATTGGGCAATATAAAGAAGCCATTGCAGAGCTTGAAGATGTGTTTGAACTAAACCCAAAATCCACGAAGTTATACCAAATTCTTGGCCGAATTTATACGGCTGGCGGCAATAAAATACGGGTTATGGAACTGTTTGAATTTGCCATTGATCGCGGCGTCATTGAACCTATGGTCGTCGACATGTTGTCTCATATCTACTTAGAGGAAAATCACATTAAAAAAAGCGTCGCGCTTTACTCGTATCTAGTGGAAATGGATGGGGAAAACCCAAACTATCTGAAGATTTTAGCTGAATTGCACGTGCGCCAACGCCATTATGAAGATGCGTTAGACACCTACGAACAATTGTTTAAACGCTTTCCGTATGTGTCACCTGAATTATACGAACCCTTAAAGCAACTCTGCCGACAAGCACCGCGCATACCGCGTATTCGTGAAGTGTTGGCATTGGTTTGTCTAAAAACCTGTCAGCCGCTTGAAGCGGTCTACCATTTGCAAGAAATGGTGCGCTACAACCATACACAGCTTCAAAGCGCGATCACACTTCTGAAAAAGGCGCTGGATCAATACCCTGGAACGTTTGAGATCTTATTTGCACTAGCAGAGAACTTAATTCGCCTAGAAGAATACTCGGAAGCCGTGGTGAATTTGAGCAATATTTTTCATGACATGCCGTCTCATACAGACACATTACTGCCCATTATCGATTCTATTTTAGAGCGGTTGCCAGAACAGTATTCTGCCCTCACATTGGGCTCAGAAATTTACATGTCCAAAAAAGAGTATCAGAAAGCGCTGCATTATTTTGAACGTATAATTGCGCTGAAACCAGCGGAGCTTGGGCATGTGGAACAGGCGTTAAAAACCATGACGGATGTGCCCGAACGCATACAGCACTTCGCCACCTTACTGTTGGCGCGATTGTATGTGGTGACTGGCAGAACAGATGCGGCACTTGGCTTGTGTGGCGCGTTAAGAAGTAGTTCTGAAGCGTTTTCAGCCGCCCTACTTGAGGCTAAGATTTTAATGACATCTAAACGGCTGCCAGAGGCACAAGACGCATTGACTTACGCCAAATCTCTTGATCCCTACCATTGGGATGTACACGAAAAACTAGTGGAACTGCACTACCTTAAATACGACAAGTTTGACATTCCAGGCATTGAATTTCTCATCAAAGGCGACGCTCTATCTGCAAGTAAGTATTTTCAAGGCAAGGTAAATCAAGATGGAAAAGATGCCAAAATGCGGCTGCTTTTAGCGCGCAGCTTCATGGAATTTGGCCGTTATGATATTGCATCAAACCAATTAGAAGAGGTGCGCGTGTTGTGTGAGCATACTGACGCGGCCACAACAAATGCCGCCATCTATTTACAGGCCATATCAGCGCTAAATGCAGGCACAATTCAACACGCCATTAAATATTTGGATCAATTGTTTGAACGGGAAATGGACTACATGAATGTGATGCAGTTGGTTGAGAAGTACCGCAGGGAAAGCATTTTGGATGTGCGCGGACGTGCGTTATCCGGCTGTTGGTTTGACATGGCAAATACGGATAGCTATAGCATTACCGCGGTGGAAAATGTGGAAAACCAACTGTACTTTAACAAAGGGGAAGATTGGCAGTCGATCAGCTTTTCCCACACCCACAATAACGAAGGTGTGTCGCACCTTTTAAAACAAAATTTAACGGCGGCAGAAGAAGAATTTAAACTGGCGATTCAATTAGACCCGAAACTAACCATTGCCCACGTTAATTTATCCTTTCTTTATCTGACTAAAGGAGAATTGGACTTGGCTGATACCCACATTACCAACGCC
>JAQBTH010000068.1 GCA_027623425.1 bacterium
AAGCCAGCGGAAAATGGTTTCGTAGCAAATCACAAAACATACCCTACACTGAAAGAGGCCATCATTCTACTCGCCAGAGAACGAAATATTGATATTGCTGTGATTAAACCCGCTACCTATGATAACCCAGCCGACCTTGATGAAGACATCTACACGGTTTCCGGCAGCAGTACAGATCTTGCTTATAAAAAATATTATACTGCACCAGATGGTGCAGCAGAAGCAGATCGTGCAGCAGGAAGTCCAACAGCTACCGGGATAGATCTTCAGGCACTAAAAACCAAGGCATTAAAGGAAAATCTCGAGGAAAAAGAAATTAGCCAACTGATTCTTTTTGTGGGTTTAGGCGCTAAAGACGAAGGGTTACCCAAAGCATTAGCAAAATACAAAAAACTTAGCGCGCCTGAGCAAAAATTGCTCATTATGGCGATTGCAAATGGCGTTACATTTGATGAGGCTGTAAGCACCATTCAGACTGCAAAGTTTGAGAGTCAAGCAAAAGCCGCTAGTAGACTCACTGCTACTGGGGCTGACGAAGAGCCGATTGTCATTGCGTCATTGATTGCTTCAAATGCGAAACAAGGATTCCAGAGTGGTGAGCTAAAAGCATTGGCGAAACTCTATCACACTAGCTTTAACGGAGATTTTTTAGTCAGTTTTAAAACGACGGTAATGGTACTGAAAAAACCAAATGACTTTGTGAAGTGGGTACTCAAAGCCCCCTCACCCACAACAGAAGATTTAGAACAAGATGTTGCCACCTTTAAAGAAGAATCTAGAACGGGATCAAAAGGACTGCTAAAGTTTGGTGGTAGAAAGGGAGGCAGCCCTACTGGCTCAGATGCATCGTCTAGCGAGGGCGGATCAGTCGCTTCTGGTGAAGGATCTACTCCATCTATGGCATCACGATTAATAGGTGTTTTTAGACGTAAACCAACTGGCTCGCAAGAAGAACTCAGATCTACGGGGGCAGCATCTGCTGCATCGGGTGGTAGCGCTGTAAATGCTGATGGAGACGAGATTTACGGAACGGTTCCAACAGCAAACTTCCCAGACGAGAACATTGTTAGAGGTGACAATAAGAAGTTAGTTGCTAGTCTAAAGCCGGGTGAGTATTTTATTGGTGTCTCTGCTTCAACGTTAAAAACAACGATGTATTACTGTAATTCGCAGGGTACTGCCAAATATGATGAATTTACTATGCCACTCACTCAAGAGCAAGTAAATGCTATTGCGTCTGGAAGAAGCGTAAGCAATTTAATGATACCTGATGGAGCAGGAGAATTAAAACCTAATCCGCCATCACGGCTGTAGTCTGACGCAATTCCAGTTTGCATTCGTACCACTGCGTTTAAACACAAAGCGGTCGTGCAGCCGACTCGGTTGTTCTAGCCAAAACTCGATCATTTCTGGCACCACGTCGAAGCCCACCCAGTGCGGTGGGCGTGGCACGTTCTGGCCAAACTCCGCTTCGCAGCGCGCTAACTTCTCTTCCAACGCCGCCCGACTCTCAATGCGCTGGCTTTGGTCTGATGCCCACGCCCCTATTTTGCTCATCAGCGGGCGAGAATTAAAGTAGTCATCACTATCTGCGCTGCTCGCCTCAATCACGCGCCCTTGAATACGTACCTGGCGGCGTATGGCTTCCCAATAAAACGTCATGGCTGCTAGTGGTGTGGCGGTTAAACTGTGCCCCTTATTAGAATTCTGGTTGGTAAAGAAACGAAAGCCGGTGGCATTGTCCACCCCTTTTAACAGCAACATGCGGCCTTCTGGTTTTCCGTCTGGCGATACGGTACTCAGGCAAAATGCATCCGGCAGCTTGATATCAGGATGATTAGAGACCCCGTTAAACCAATCGCGAAATAGCTCGACCGGGTTAATACCAGTGGCTAATGCGTCTTCAATGCGTTTCGCTTCGTGTGTGTTTGAAATCATAATACCCTATTATACAAAGTAAATGCCCGAGGTAAATACCTCGGGCATTATTCTAACGTAAAAAAGAACAGGTAATTAGGCAGTAACTGCTGCCAACGCTTCTTTTACTGTTTTACCAATGTCAGCTGGGGAATCCACCACATGCAAACCACACTCGCGCATGATCTTTTTCTTTGCGGCTGCAGATTCGTCTGCACCAGACACAATCGCGCCCGCGTGGCCCATACGACGGCCTGGAGGCGCCGTTTCACCAGCGATAAAGCCGATAACTGGTTTATTCACATTATGCTTAGCGTAATTGGCCGCTTCAATTTCCATTGATCCGCCAATTTCACCGATCATCACAATAGCGTCTGTTTCTGGGTCGTTTTCGAACATTTCCAAAAGCTCTGCCATTTTTGTTCCAATAATTGGGTCGCCACCAATACCCACACAAGTGGATTGGCCAAGGCCAACACTGCACAGTTGGTGAACCGCTTCGTATGTTAATGTTCCAGATTTTGAAATAACACCCACGCGCCCTTTTTTGGCGATAAAGCCAGGCATAATGCCCACTTTCGCTTCGTCTGGTGTTAACAAGCCTGGGCAGTTCGGCCCAATTAGGCGAGAATTTTTTGTTTGAAGATACGCGTACACTTTTGTCATGTCGTCTACAGGAATACCTTCTGTAATACACACAATGACTTCAATGCCAGCATCTGCGGCTTCCATAATAGCGTCTGCTGCAAACGGTGGTGGAACAAAGATAAGAGACACGTTTGCCCCTACTTTTTCCCGCGCTTCTTTACATGAATTAAAAACCGGAACCTTACCGTCTAAGGCCATTTGTCCGCCTTTTCCTGGTGTTACACCGCCCACAACGTTGCCAGCGTACTCTAAACACTGTCCAGCATGAAAACTGCCTTCAGAACCAGTGATTCCTTGTACAATAATTTTTGAATCTTTATTAACTAAAATGGCCATGTTATTGCCCTCCTGTGGCTGCTGCCACTACTTTTTCGGCAGCGTCTGCTAACCCGTCAGCTGGAATAATCGCAACGCCTGAACTTGCCAAAATTTCCTTCGCTAATTCAGCGTTGGTTCCTGCTAAACGCACCACTACTGGTACGTTTAAGTCTAGTTCTTTAACCGCTTCAACGATACCATTTGCAACACGGTCGCAACGTACAATACCGCCAAAAATATTAATTAAAACAGCTTTCACATTTGGGTCTGACAAAATGATTCTAAAACCATTTTTTACAGTCTCAACATTTGCGCCACCGCCAACATCTAAGAAGTTAGCCGGTTCGCCACCTTTGAATTTGATGATATCCATCGTACCCATCGCAAGGCCAGCACCGTTCACCATACAACCCACGTTTCCTTCTAGCTTCACGTAGTTTAGGTTGAATTTCGCCGCTTCAACTTCAGTTGGGTCTTCTTCGTGAATGTCACGGAATTCCAAAATTTCTTTTTGGCGATATAAGGCATTACCATCAAAATTGAATTTAGCGTCTAATGCCAACACATTGCCTTGATCCGTTACCACTAATGGATTGATTTCAGCAATTTCCGCGTCTGTTTGTAAGAAGCATGTGTATAATTTAGCTAGAATTTTAGAGAACTGTTTTAACTGTTCGCCCTCTAACCCTAAACCAAAGCCAAGTTGACGGGCTTGGAATGCTTGTAAACCAAAGCCTGGTTCAATCCATGCTTTTAAAATTTTCTCTGGTGACTTCGCTGCTACTTCTTCAATTTCCATTCCACCTTCTGTGGATGCCATAATAACGTTTTTGCCTTTAGCGCGGTCTAGTGTAATCGCAACATAATATTCTTTTGCGATGTCGATTGCTTCGGTAATCATAATCTTACGCACCAACTGACCGTCTGGCCCTGTTTGATGAGTTTTAAGTGTCATTCCTAAAATATTTTTTGCATTTTCTTCAGCTTTGGCGCGATCTGGTGAAAATTTCACCCCGCCACCTAGTCCGCGTCCACCTGCGTGAATCTGGGCCTTTACTACAAATTGTTTACTATTTAATTCCTTTTCTACGTGATCTAGAGCGGCCTGAAGTTCAGACAATTCTGTAATTACTACGCCATCTTGTATTGGGATGCCGTATTTTTTCAATATTTCCTTAGCCTGGTATTCGTGAATTTTCATAACCACAGATTATATAGAAGTATGGACCTTGGATCAAGTCCGGGATGGCACGGATGCGCCGCAGCATGGATTTGCCTCAAAATCAGATCGTGCGTTGTTTTGTTGCATTCACCCTATGTTATAATTTCGTTCATGAGTGATATCAAAAAATTATTTGTAGCTGCAACCCGCCAAAATGATGGTAAAACAATGACAAGCCTGGGCCTATTTAGTGCCATGCAAAAACGATTTAAGTCGTGCACTTATATGAAACCGGTTGGGCAACAATATGTGCATGTTAATAACCACCGCATCGATAAAGACGCGGTGTTGTTTTATAACACTTTTGACTGCTTAAAAGAAGACATGCTGCCCCACATGAGCCCCATCGCGGTACCTCACGGGTTCACGGAAAACTATATTGAAAACCCCAATCCTGACGAATTACGGGCGCGTTTAGACAGAGCCAATTCGGCGCTGCTTCCAACCCATGACTTTGTGCTTTATGAAGGAACGGGCCATGCAGGCGTAGGGTCTGTGTTTGATATGTGCAATGCAGATGTGGCAAAGCAATTAGGTAGTAAAGTTATTTTGGTATCTATAGGCGGCATTGGGAAATCCATCGATGAAATCATGCTAAACAGATCGGTGTTCGCATCTAAAGGCGTCGATTTGTTGGGGGTTATCATTAACAAAGTTCTGCCAGAAAAATACGAGAAAATTGATAAGGTAGTGCGAAAAGGATTAGAACGCCAAGGCATACCTGTTTTAGGCGTTATTCCACTTAATAAAGATTTAACCTACCCTACTGTGGCTGGCGTTGCCGATACGCTTGGAGCCGATGTAATCGCGAGCAAAACGGGACTTTGTAATAGTGTGGAAAAATTCATGACGGGCGATAAGACACCATTGCATGCGTTAGATAAACTGACGGATCACACCTTGGTAATTGTACCGGGTGACCGAGAAGGGCTAATTTTCACTGCCTTTTGTGAAAACACTATTCGTGGCACAGATCACCACCAGGTAAGTGGGTTTGTATTTACTGATGGCATCCGCCCACATGAACGTATTGTGGAATTGTTGCGCCATCATGACATTCCCATGCTATTTACGTCTGATGAGTCTTTTGTGGTGATGAGCAAGCTAAATACACGGGTTTTTAAAATTAGAAGTGAAGACGCCGGTAAGATTGCGATTGCTGAAAAGTTAGTTGAAGATTATGTGGATGTGGACGGCATAGTCGCTCAGTTGTAGACTTTAGATATGGGATTACAAGACATTACTCGTCCAGTACGACACCATTTAGACGCCGTTGAAACGGTAATGAAAACGTATTTACTGGACACCAATACTGATTTTGTTAAGAAAATGGCACTTCATGCTGTTAAAAAGCCGGGCAAACGGGTGCGCGCAGCGTTAATATTGTTAAGCTACTTTGCCTGTTGCGATGAAATGGATATAGACCCAGAAGAAAGCCTAGAAAATGCGGTGGAATTTGCCGCTGCCGTTGAATGCATTCATTTAGCCTCTCTTATGCATGACGATATTATCGATGAATCGGACACGCGCAGAGGACAAGCTGCCCTGCACGCCAAATTTGGCACGAATGGGGCCATGATTATGGCAGTATACATTTATGCGATATCCTTGAAATTTATTGAACGTGTTGGCAACTTTGAAATACTCGGTTTAATTTCCGATACGGTAAAGCACCTATGCGAAGGTGAATTGCAGCAAATGGATCAACGGGATTCCTTAAACATGACATTAGACTCGTATTTTGAAACCATTGAAGGAAAAACTGCGGTATTGTTTGCGGCATCTACCTTTGGCGGCGCTTTAATTGCAGGTGCGCATGACCCATTAGCGCAATCATTTAAATTATTTGGCCGCGAGCTTGGTTTGATTTTTCAAATTACAGATGATTATCTCGACTTATTTGGTAGTGCACTGGATTTAGGTAAAACACCGGGCCAGGATATTATTTCAGGGGAATTTACCCTACCCTTTCATTATTTAATGGAAAGTATTCCAACCACAGAGCAACGGGCGTTAGTTGCACTTATTCGCAGTGGCGAAGCCAAGGCTGCTCAGAAAAAGATACGTGAGTTACTAACACCAGGCGTAAAAACCAAGTCTAAAGCCACGATTGAAACCCATATGAAAAACGCCGAAGGGTTTTTAACTGGGCTAAAAGACAGCCCATATAAACGTGCATTATTAGAGATTAATGCCCTGATTACAAAACGGTGTTTTTAATTTAGAGCGCAGCCTGAAAAGTCGCCTTAAATGAGACGACTATTTCCGCGACTACCGCAGGGTTTCCTAGGGTTGTTGTATCGCCAACTTCTTTGTTTTCGGCAATATTACGAAGAATGCGCCGCATTATTTTTCCACTTCTTGTTTTCGGTAAATCAGAGGCACACACAATGGCCCTTGGTTTAGCAATTGGGCCGATACTGTCACAGACCTGTTGGATAAGTTCCGCATGCAGTTCAGGAGTATCGTGTTGACCTGTTTTTAAAATAACGAACGCTAAAATGCTTTGGCCTTTAATATCGTCAGGCATTCCTACTACTGCGGCTTCAGCGACTGATTTGTGTTCCACTAGGGCTGATTCCACTTCCATTGTTCCAATGCGATGGCCAGCAACGTTCAACACGTCATCCACACGGCCTAAGACCATGTAGTAACCGTCTTCATCTATAGTGGCTCCGTCGCCTGCAAAATAGGTATTGAACTTGGACCAATAGGTATCAATGTAACGTTGATCGTCGCCCCACACACCGCGCAACATTGACGGCCAGGGTTCAGTTAACGATAACAGCCCACCACCATGGGTGACCGGTTGCCCGTTCTGATCGAGAACAGCGGCGGAAATTCCGGGTAAGGGCAAGCCTGCCTTGCCCGGCTTCATAACATTAAGGCCCGGTAAGTTGGTGATCATAATGCCACCTGTTTCCGTTTGCCACCATGTATCGACTACCGGGCAATTTCCGCCCCCAATCACATCATGGTACCAAATCCATGCCTCTGGATTAATCGGTTCACCCACAGTGCCTAACAGGCGCAACGAACTTAAATCATGCTTTGTTATAAACTCGTCGCCCCACTTCATAAAAGCGCGAATGGCCGTAGGCGCTGTGTAAAAGATACTGACGTTGTGGCGGTCTATAATACTCCAAAAACGATCTTTGTCGGGGTAATCGGGACTACCTTCGTACATGACCACTGTGGCACCATTGGCCAATGGCCCATAAACCAAGTACGTGTGGCCAGTAATCCAACCGATGTCTGCCGTACACCAATAAATATCATCATCATTTAAGTCAAACACGGCGCGCGTGGAATATTTGGCGTGGGTTAAATAACCGCCAGTGCTGTGCTTAATGCCCTTTGGTTTTCCAGTTGTACCTGAGGTATAAAGAATAAAAAGCGTATCTTCAGATTCCATTTTTTCAGGCTCGCATACATGAGGTGCATCGGCGATACTGTCGTGGTAATCGTAATCACGACCTTCTGTCATGTGAATACGCGCTTCACGCCCCACATGACTGACCACTAATACAGACTCAAGTGATGGGCAGCCTTTACTAAGGGCTGAATCGGTAATGTCTTTTAACGGAACTATCTCGCCGCGCCGGTACCCACCATCGGCCGTAATAAGTAATTTAGACTGACTGTCTTCTATGCGATCACGCAAGGAATCGGCGCTAAACCCACCAAAAACCACGGAATGGATGGCGCCAATACGCGCACAGGCCAACACTGAGATGGCCAATTCAGGAATCATTGGCATATATAAAGTAACCCGATCGCCCTTTTTGACGCCGAACGTTTGACGCATTGTGTAGGCCAACTTATTGACCTGCTTTGCAAGGGATTCATAGGTAAAAGAACGCACCTCACCCAATTCGCCTTCCCATATAATGGCCGTTTTATTCTTTCGTGATTCCAAATGCACATCTAAACAGTTTACCGATGCGTTTAATTGCCCACCATCAAACCACTTCGCATAAGGGCGGCTCCACTCTAATACAGAGTTCCATTTTTTAAACCATGCCAAATCAGAAGCCTTTTTTTCCCAAAATGCCAACCGATCGCGGGAAGCGGTTTCATAAATGGATTCGTCTTGGTACTGGGCGTTTTCTTGAAAATGATCAGAGGCTATATACTCGCGGTTTTCGTCTAGTAGGGACTCGATGGTATCGGACATGCTATGCTCCTAAATGGGTTCAAATTATGGTGGGAGTTTATAAGCAACATTCTAGCAAAATATGAAAACTTATGCCATTATAGACCTATATTAATAAAACGTTTCGAATCACTTGAGTTAAGGAGATTACCATGTCAGCAAATGAATTAAGATTCACAGAGGAACACGAATGGGTAACCGTCAACGGTGATGAAGTCACTGTTGGTATTACCGAATATGCCACAGAAGAATTGGGTGAAATTGTTTTTGTAGATTTAGGTGAATCTGGAAACCAAATTAACCAAGGTGATGAGGTTGGATCAGTTGAGTCTGTTAAAACCGTATCTGGTATCTTCTCTCCGTTAACAGGCGAGATTGTGGCGATTAATGAAGAGCTTTCTGATAATCCTGCGCTCATTAATGAGTTTCCATTGGGCGACGGCTGGTTGTTTAAAATTAAACCATCAAACCTAAATGAACTTGAAGACTTAATGTCTCAAGAGGCTTATAACGCGTTTATTGAAGAATAACGCTTAATATTTCCGTGATTCAGAGTTAACTACTTAAACCTGGATTGCCTCGAAATTACTTTGCGTTTTGTACGCTTCATGGCATGCATTTAAGAACGCAAGGCGGTTTTGTTTTACTTGTTCGTCTTGGTCCATAACCAAGATACTTTCAAAGTACCCATGTAACGTTTCGCTCAGCGCGATGAGCTCGGCTAGGCTTGGCTGGTCGCTAAGCGCCGCAAATACCTGGTAGGCGTCTTGCTCTATTCCCTCTGAGAGCAAGCCTGTGTTAATCGGGCCACCCTGCCCTTTTGCGCTTAATCGCGCCACACGCACTGCGGTTTCCACAAGCTGTTTGAAACTGGCCGGGTTTTCGTTGCGCGCACGGGTTAGCTCAGTCGCGGTTTTCTGCGCCCCCACACAATTCACAAGTAATTTAGGCAAAACGGAATCCACTATATCGTGTGAATACCCCTCATCAATAAACGACTGGCGAATTCGGCCTTCAAACATGGTATTTAAATCGGT
>JAQBTH010000069.1 GCA_027623425.1 bacterium
GTGTAACGGGGGCGCCGCCTAAAGGCGCGCCCCCGAACCAAATAACTTAACCACTAGCCACGCAATATAGCAAATTTAAGCTATTTTTGCAATCGTTTAAGGATGACAACTGAGCGTACAAGTTCGCCAAATTTATCTTTTACTGGCAATACACTCAATGATAATGGGTCACCTTCTTTTAAGAAAATATTCATATCAATGGTGCGCTGTTCATGATGGTTCGACCGCTCTAATGCCACAAGCAAATCAGATTGTGACACATGCCTTGAAATACTTTCCCCAATAATCTCGCCCGGAATAAGTTTTAAAACATCTTCAGCATGGTGATTCACATGTGTCACAACACCATCGCTATTAACCAATAAAACCGCCTCGGAAATGGTATTCATAAGCAATTTAATACTTGTAACTTCTTGAGAAATTCTAGCGGATTTCATTTTATCGAATGATTTAAACATAGTCATTAAGGCATTCGCATTTGCTGAAATACTCTCAATCACGTCACCCGTATGAAAGGTTGGAAACGAGGTGTTAATGCGTTTTTTTACTATGGCATATTGCAAACGGCCATCAATAATACGCAAAAATCGCAGCACATCCCAATACAACAAAATCACAGCCAGGGCCGCAATAGCAAAACCAATCGCCGTATAACGCAGCACCACTTTATTGTACAAATCAAATAAATCGATGGTCATTTTATGAGACACGCCTAAGGCCAAACTTAAGCGTTCAAGCAACAAATAATGCGAGGCGAAAACACCCCCCAAAATAATAATGAGCGCCACGATGGTCTTTGTGCGAAACGATAATCGATTTAAAATCGGCTTAATCATCACCGTCTCCCAATTGAATAAACTGTTGAATCGATTCATCCGTTCCAACAATAACCAACATATCAGACTCTTCTAACGGGTAATCTGGGTCCGGAACATCCGTCATTCGCAAATGGTATTCCACATCGCCATTATCCTCTACTTCAGGCACTAAGTTTTTAATGCCCACAATATTAATTTTATACTTACTTCGCACATCCAAGTCCTTAAGCGTGGCGCCCACAAACGCTCTAGGAACCCGCACTTCCATTAACGAATGCCGCTCGGAAATTTGAATGTAACGCCCAATTTTACCCGACGCCAAAGACGACGATAATTGGTTCCCCATTTCTTCTTCAATATTAATAATATTCTCAATGCCCATGGATTTTAAGATGCCTTCTTGCAACGGGTTAATCGCCCGCACATAAATATCCTCAATACCCAATTTTTGAAGTAATGCCGCCACAAGCAAAGAGGACTGAACATTAGACCCAATCGATACAACTGCCGTGTCCACGGTATCTACATTTACTGCTCGCATGGCCTTTTCATCAATGGCATCAACAACCACGGCATGTGACACAATATCTTTAATTTCGGATACCACTTCTTCCGAATCATCAATGGCAATAACATCAAAGCCTTTTTGAGATAAACTTATGGCAATCTGTGATCCAAACTGCCCCAAACCAATTACTGCAAAATTTTTCATAACCTATCCACCTTGCCCTCTTATCGGTAAAGACCGCGAGATACTAACCCATTTTTCATGCCTTTTCAACCCAAGAGTATCCTTTCCTCTGGAAACTTATAGTTTGGCTTTGATTTTCGGCGCGACAATGCAAATGCCACAGTCAACGGGCCAACACGACCCACAAACATCAACCCAATCACTGCAATCTTACCAAATTCACTCAAAAAAGGTGTCATACCCAATGAAAGCCCCACCGTACCAAATGCAGAAATGGTTTCAAAATAGGTTCCCATAAAATCAGCCGCTTCTGTGACCAATAAGATATAGAAAAACACCATAATCACCAAGGCCGATACCACAATAATAGAAATCGCCTTAAATACATTCGCTGTGGAAATCGTTCTACCAAATAATTCAATCCGCTGCCTACCATTCATGGTTTCCCACAAGGCCACCATCAACACCCCAAATGTACTGGTTTTAATACCGCCTCCAGTAGAGCCTGGTGATGCGCCGATAAACATCAATAACATCACAATCCACAATGTAGCAGGCCCAAACACACTGATATCCATCGCGCTAAAGCCAGCCGTACGTGCCGAAACACTATGAAATAAACTCAACATAATCTTCTCTGACAGCGAATATCCCGCCAATCCCGTTGCATATTCACCCAACAGAATAACCAATAAGCCAATTACAATTAATACCGCGCTTACCAAAATAGGTAGTTTGGTTTGCAATCTAAAGCGTGAAAACCCAAATCGATCATAATCATGGTGAAATAGACTCAGCATAACCGGGAACCCAATACCGCCCAATATAATTAAGGCACTAATAATTAATAAGGTTGGCGAATGGGTTGCAAAACGCCCTAAACTATCCGAAAACAAGGAAAATCCGGCATTACAATACGCCGAAATGGAATGAAACACCGCGTAATACAACGTTTCCAAAGGACTCGCAAATTTATTTTGCCAGAAAATATACAACAACAACGCTCCCAGTAACTCGAAACCCAGCGTAAAGGTCACAATTTGACGAATTATACCCCCCGTTTCGTGGGAACCAGACGACATAAAACTTTCCTGAATTTCACGGGTCTCATTGTGAGAGAGTTTTTTATTTAACATTAATGTCAGTAAGACGTAAAAGGTCATAATGCCTAGCCCACCCAATTGAATTAATATCAAGATCACCAATTGGCCAAATCCGGAATAATAACTACCAATATCCAACGTTGCCAAGCCCGTCACACACACCGCAGAAGTGGCGATAAATAAGGCGTCAAGAAAAGTCGGTACAGTTTGTGTTTTATGGGCAATCGGCAAACTCAACAATAAAGCACCTACGAAAATAGCCAGAACAAAACCCAACAGAAATATTTGTGCCGGATTAAAATGCAAGTGCTTAAACAACACATTAATATGGCTCAGACGCCCCACCAACACCGTTAATAACACGCCCTGAATCACTAAATAACTGTCTAACATACCCAACTTCGGTACAATCATAGGTAAAAAAGGCAACACAATTACAAAATCCATAAATCGGCGTATAAACACCTGTTTTCGGTGCGGCATAAACAAAAACCGCAAACATAAATCAACCGCAAAATACACCAATAAATAGCGATGGATGAGCTGAAAAAGCAGCCGATTTTCTTCACTCACAACAAACCCTAATTCCAGAGTGAGCACGGTACCAATAATAAAACACGCAATCGCAGACAGAATATTTAGGCTACTAAAAAAGCGCTTCATACGATTATTTTGGCTCCTAAATGTTTTAGCTTACCTGGCAAATCTTCATACCCTCTAACCAAATGATGCAACCCATACACTTGGGTTTCACCTTCCGCAACAAGACCAGCCAAAATCAAGGCCGCCCCTGCTCGCAAATCGGTTATTTTAACCTCGGCGCCACTTAATTTTTTGACACCCGTTACGATCGCATGGGAATGGTCCAATCGAATTTTAGCCCCCATACGCATCAATTCATTTGCGTGCATATAGCGATTCTCAAAAATAGTTTCTTTAATCACACTTGTGCCATCTACCATGCATAGTAACGACATCATTTGAGCCTGCATATCCGTTGGAAAGCCAGGAAATGGCATGGTTTCAATATCCACGGACACCATTTTGTCATGCCCTTTCACACGGATATAGTCATCACCCACTTCCACGTCAGCCCCCATCTCTTTCAACTTACGAATCAATGGTTCAGAATGATCCGGCACCGCTGGGCGCACCGTCACGTCGCCATGGGTAATCGCACCCGCAATCAACAAGGTGCCCACTTCCACTCGGTCTGGAATAATCGCATAATCCGTACCTTTGATGCTACTACAACCCTGTATTTTTATCGTTGAACTACCTAACCCTTCTATCGTGGCACCACATTGAATCAAAAATCGCCCCAAGTCTTCGATTTCAGGCTCTTGCGCCGCATTTTCAATAATAGTCTCCCCTTCGGCCAACACACCTGCCATCAGAATATTTTCTGTGGCACCCACCGACGGAAAATCCAAATACACGCGAGCACCCACCAATTTTTCGGCCCGTAATTCCACAAAACCATGTTCAATTTCCACACTCGCACCCATGGCCTTAAAACCCTTAAAATGCAAATCCAATGGCCGTGAACCGATCGCACATCCACCAGGAAGAGGCACTTTTGCCAAGCCACGTCGGGCTAAAATAGGCCCCGCCACAAAAAAAGACGCCCTCATTGCCGTCACCAATTCATACGGCGCAATATGCTTAGGGTTTCCCTTGTTGCAGATTTTCACCATATTAGGCTCGTGGTATTCCGCGCGAATACCGAGGGCTTTTAACATGCGCACCATTGTGCGTATATCCGCTAAATTAGGCACATTGGATATGGTATAGTCACCATCGGCCAGAATACATGCCGCCAAAATCGGCAAACCCGCATTCTTACTGCCCGAAGCACGCACTTCACCATGCAGTGAAACACCCCCCTCCACAACCAAGCGATGCGCATTGGCATCCCGATGACTCATTTAGACTCCTTCAATTCAATAGCCATTTTTAAAAAGGCCTCTACCTCAGAAAACAAATTGTTTTCATCATGGGCATTTATTACCACCTTATCACACAATTTCAAACACTCTCGTATATTTTGCCCATAACTAACCCCACTATTTTCCCGTTCATCTTGCGCAACAAATGTATCAAAGTTCACAAAGTCTGTTTCCCGCTGCCGAGATTTAACCCGTTCAAAGCGCAATTCAAGAGGCGCATCCACCCCTAATAAAATCGCCCCTTTATTTTTAAGATGAATAATTTCCTGCATATTTCGCACGCTATCAAACACCACTTTTTCAGTTTTCAGGCTTTCGGCCACATCAAGCACTTGTTTGGCTAAATAATCTTTGCCGTACTCTCGCTTCAACGTGTTTGCTACTTCTACCATATTATCCCGATCCAAACTCAAACCTCGCCGAGTCACTTCTTCTCTTACATAGTCAGATAAGGAAATCACCATAAAGCCATGAGTGCGTAAATACCGACAAACGGTAGACTTTCCAGCACCATTTGTTCCAATCAATCCAAGATAAATCATAATGATATAATATCATCATGAAAATTCTCGGCATAGACCCCGGCATCGGGATTACCGGAGTTGGCATTATCGAAACGCAAGGAAGTCGCCTATCCGTACTCGATTTTGGTGCCATCACAACTCCAACAAATACCCCACTACACCAACGCCTTGTGGAAATTTACGATAAACTGAGTCAGATTATCGCCCATTTCAAACCAGATGCCGTGGCAATAGAAGAACTCTTTTTTAATAAAAACGTTTCCACAGCCCTTGCAGTAGGCCAGGCCAGAGGCGTCGCTGTATTATGCGCCGCAAAAGCCAACATTCCCATTACAAGCTACACGCCAACCCAAATCAAAGTAGCCGTCGCAGGCTATGGCAAAGCAGATAAGTACCAAGTGGGGCAAATGGTGAAATCCCTTCTAAAACTAGACGACGTTCCCAAGCCCGACGATGTGTCTGACGCCTTAGCCATCGCCATTTGTCATTGCCACTCGCATAAGATAAAATCCTACACATGATACTTCACCTCAACGGCACGTTGCATAGCAAAGGAAACGACTACGTCGTCATGGATGTAAACGGTGTGGGATATCAAGTTTTTGTACCTGAAACGATTTTACGTACCGTCACCGTGTCAAACACACCAACCACCATCTACACCTACCATCATGTACGTGAAGATGCCCAAATATTATATGGGTTCACGTCAATGGATGAACGCCAATTTTTCGTCACACTAACATCAGTATCTGGAGTCGGGCCAAAAGTCGGCTTAAAAATATTAAGCGCCATTACCCCCACCCAATTCGTAGAAGCCATCATAAAAGAAAACCTCGCGGTACTAACCAGCGTATCCGGAGTGGGCAAAAAAATGGCTGAACGCCTTATTCTTGAATTAAAAGACAAATTACCAAGCACTTATCACGCCGAAGCCATCGCCACCTCATCAACACTAATGAAACCCACGCCTCAACATGATGACGATTTATTCCTCGCCATGCGCACGCTTGGCTACAGTAACGAGGAAATTAAACGGGCGTATCACAAAGCCGCAATCGAACTATCAGACCAAGCCGCATTGGATTCCTGTATCAAAGTGATGCTAAAACACCTATAATGGGAAGTATGGAACGACTCAGTTTAGGAATAGAAGGTTTTGACAAATGCTCCGATGGCGGACTCATCAAAGGGCGCACCTATTTAGTCTGCGGAGAGCCCGGTAGCGGAAAAACAACGCTAGGCATGCAGTACATGTTAAATGGCCTAAAACACGGGGAAAAAGGCCTTTACATTGCCATCGACGAAAAGCCAGAACAAATCATAGAAAACGTCACAGAGTTGGGATGGGATGTGGCACACGCACTACAATCAGGCAGCTTAGAATTTATCGATATGACCCACTACTTTGGTAATCACAGACTAATGAATGAAACCAGTTCCACAGAACGCATCGTCGATAACATCATCAGATTTGTAGAAGAAAAAGCCATTAAACGACTAGTGATTGACCCGATTATCCCGGCCATTTTTAGCGACCCAAACAACCCGAATATCGCCTATTTTCTACGGCGCATGGTGCACCGATTAGAATCGTTCGGAAAATGCACCGCGTTATTTACATCTCCTACTCCTGTTGGTAGCCCCATGTACAGCCGAAGCGGTATAGAAGAGGCGATTGTATCTGGTATTATAAAATTAGGATTTGCTCAACCAAGAGAACGCGTTGTACGCACAATCGCATTTAAAAAAATGCGCGGATCAGACATTGATTTAACAACGTATAACTTTGAAATCCGAACTGGTACTGGCATTCTCTTACGGCAGCCTTTATAATTTTTAATAAATTAGTTAATTGTAATAATGGGAACAAATTAAGGGTAGGCCAATGCCAAAGATTTTAATTGTTGACGATGAACCGAATATTTTATTACTCACCACCACGTTATTTCTAGACATGGGGTACGACGTCGTAAGCGCTGTAAATGGCGAACAAGCCATTGAACTTGCCCACAAAGAACGCCCAGACATCATACTCACAGACATTATCATGCCTAAAAAAGACGGGTTCGAAGTATGCCGTTCAGTACGAAACACCAAAGATATTGCCCACACGCCCATTGTAATGCTGTCTGCCATGGGCGACGAATACAATAAGATTAACGGCTTTGAAGAAGGTGCCGATGATTACATTACCAAACCCTTTGATGTGGAAGAGTTAAAAACAAGAGTACAAAACATACTATTAAGAAATTCACGAAAATTAAGCCAAGAACCCACATCGATCGCACCGCAACATACAATCGAAAATGAAATACACACAGATACGCCACATGAAACAGCATCTGAACCAAAAGACATAGAAAAAACCACCATAAATGCAGAACCGACTCCAGTTTTAAAGAACAAATCACTAAAAATTCACACAACACCCACAGGGGCCAGCAGCCTAGACGAATGCTTGTATGGTGGCTATCCACGAGGCTGTAACATGCTACTAATTGGGCCAGTAGGCTCTGGTAAATCCTCTTTTTCAAGACGCTTTTTGCTAGATGGGCTTAAAAAACAAGAGCGCGCCCTGTTAATCACCATGGATGACAACCCGGTTCGCCTTCGCGATGATTTAAACGCGAACATGAAAAAAACAAGCATAGAAGAAAAAGAAGAAATGGGTCTATTTCGCTTAGTAGATGCCTATTCATGGTGCGGTTTAGACCCAAGCAGCCAAGAACCCTTTGCGGTAAAAGGCGCGCTTGAACTTGATTTACTGGCCAACACCATCGCCGATGCCAGCGCCGAATTGGGCCAAACCGTGCAACTAAAAGCAGGCGGCCGACGTGTAATCGATTCAATCTCTAGCCTATTTCTACACTTCAGCTTGCCTGAAATACAACGGTTTGTGAATAAAATCACCCGCACATCGTTAATATTTGGCGATGTAACCACCTTGTTTATTGTAGAAGAAGGCACGCTAGACGCCATGCAATTAAACAGCCTCAAATACGTCATGGATGGCATTATTGAATTCGATGAAGATAACAATAAACGCAAAGCGCGCGTGGCATCCATGAAATGGTCAAAATTCAAAAAACAGTGGGTTAACGTTTAAGCCACCCCCTGGGAGAACTACCCAAGGAATGGCGTTACGCTTATCGTTTTAAAAGATGAATGGTTTGAGACCGCTTAGACCCGACCGAAATCATGGAAATCGGCACACCAGCCAAATTGGAAATATACTTCACATAGTTTTTTGCATTTTGTGGCAACTGAGAAAAGTCAGTAATTTGAGAAATATCCTCTTCCCAACCTGGAACTTCATCATAAATCGGTTTTGCCGTCGCATAAACAGACGTGTCCAACGGAAATTCTTCTAAACGTCCATCACAGGTGTCGTACGCCGTACACACCCTTATCGTTTTAAGTCCGTCGAGTACATCCAACTTCGTTAAGCATATCTCGGTCAATCCATTTATACGAATGGCATAGCGCAGCACAACCAAGTCCAACCACCCGCAACGACGCGGACGTGATGTTGTTGTACCATACTCGCAACCCTTTTCACGCAAGTATTGCCCCATATCACCCGTCTCTTCAGTAGTAAAAGGCCCCTCACCCACACGGGTAGAATACGCTTTAGTAACACCAATCACTTGGTCAATTTTATGTGGGCCAATACCCGCACCAATACAGGCCGCACCTGCAATTGGGTTAGACGATGTTACAAACGGATATGTACCGTGATCCACATCTAACATAGTGCCCTGAGCACCCTCCATGATAATACGCTTACCCGCTTGAATAGCACGGTTCACAAACAGAGAGGTGTCTTCAATGAACGGACGAAGCTGTTCACCATACCCACACAACTCGTTTACAACGTCATCGATGTTTAAGTTATGGTTGGGTAGAACACTCTCCCAATTCCGTGAACGTAATTTTTTCTCTAATACGGACGCATCCAAAAGATCGATCATCCGAACGCCTGCACGGGCAACTTTGTCTGTGTAAGCCGGGCCAATTCCACGCCCTGTTGTACCAATTTTGCTACCATCAATACGCTCTTCTTCTTGTTTACCATCCAATAACTTATGAAACGGTAAAATAACATGGGCAATACTCGAAATCTTCAATCGATCAGGAGTCACATGCACACCTTGCTGAGCCAATCGCTCAATCTCGCCTAATAAAATACTAGGG
>JAQBTH010000070.1 GCA_027623425.1 bacterium
GCGGTTACGGCGCGCATTAGAGAAGGATATCAGCAAGCTAAGGTAGATGTGCCAAGCGGCGCTGCCTTAATGAATAACATCACCTCCACTTCCGACAGAAGTATGTTTGCCCCAGCGCGCTATGGCAAACTCATGGGTAACATTGAAGAAGATATTCGCAATTATGATCGAGCCGTTGCATTCGATGCAGCGCAAACTCCACCAACTAACACCCGTGTAAATTATATGGTAGAGGTAAATGCGTCGTACTCCACATATCCAGATCCAATTACAGGGGAGCCCGTATCGTATAAATCATCGGCCGAATACGCGACGCCATTCGATTACTATTTCCCTTGGTATGCTACTCAAAATAGCGGAACACCGGTAAACCCTGCCATTACGCAGGTGACCTATAACCAAAATAATGTGGCGACAGTCTATACCAGCTTAACAGCCTCGGTTAGCGGTAGCGCAGGGACTGCTGGCACGACATACTTTGCTGGTGACCCAACAGACTTAGATGTTGACGCCAATGACCCAGTAGATCAAGCCAATTACTATGGTAGTATTTACCATTGGTACCAACCTTTGGGAACGCCCACTTCAAGAGATGCTGAAAGTGCAGGATTTTCACAGAGCGGTGTGGAATCATTTATGTTAACGGACACCCAAAAATTCTTTGGGGATATTAATGATCCGCGTTCATCAGGCGGCTCGTTTACAGGCGTATATGAAGATGGCGTGCAATATGATTCAACTAACTTTCAAGATTCACCTGCATGGACGTTTTTTGCTGCTCAGGCAGAGCCGTTCTTAGATTATTTTGACCATGACAAAGGGCAATGGGGAGATACTACCCGTGTACGAGTGACGGCGTTTGCAGGTATTGAACTTGGAGGCACATATCTTGATACGGCTGGTGATCACCTGAGCACCCAGACCATTTGGAATGCGTTACATTCGGGAGGTTGGTTGGCCGATGGAACAGAAAGTTTGTACGAAGACGACAAATTACATTCTGACCCGGCGCCAGGATTACCACTGCCAAACGGGACTAGAATGGCCGAAGTGGGTAGTATTATGCGTCAAACAACGGGCACCTTTTCGGGTCGAACAATTGGTCAAATCGATGTAACCGATGACGCTGAAATTGATGCCTTTTTACCAAACCTACACACATCCTTACAAGGATCTCCTGCGAATAACAGCGCCACCGTACGTGCGCTTAAACGGGAAATTATTGCGCGCGGAAAAAAATTCGATAACCGTTTAAATCGCACCTATCATCAACTTGATTTTAATTACGACGTGGCACAGCCGATGGTTGATATGGATGGGTTTAATGATGGAAATGGGTTTGTTAGAGGCATCAAATCGGCCTTAGGAGCCAACTTGCCTGGTGAAGCAGCGGCGATGACGGCATTGCAAGGCCAAATTCAATCCGCAAAAGACGCGGAATTTTCCGCTACTACCACGGTGACTCAGGATGAAGTGATCTTAGATTGGAGCAACATTGCCACAGCAACAATCGACAGAGTTGATATTGGGTTTAGTGCGGACCAAGCAAGAATGTATTTAAAAGCACAGTTTAGCGATCCAGACCCAGATGTGGTGACAGATTTTGAAAATTATGTGGATGGAATATCAGACGATCAGATATATGACATTATTAATGTTACATTCGCGGATCTACACCCGCTTTCAACACTTGAACAAGCCGATATTACGTTGAGTGCAGCTGATTTAACAACCTATATGCAAGCAAACTTAGATGGAACATTGGGGTCACAAACAGCAGAAGCCTATGGATTAATTGGCTTCAATCCTACCGGGTCTGGGCGCGTAACAGCCCGTTCAATTAGTGAAATCGCCGCGGCAAATGCATCCAACCCGACGTCAGTAATTGATGAAAGATTGCCTGTAGTCTCGGCAACTATTGAACTGAACACGGCGAATAGCCAAGTGTGGAATACGGAAATAAGTGCGGTAAACCAAAATCAATTGCAGCTGGTTAGAAATAAGGTGATCGCTAACCCGGCAGTAAGTTTAACTAGCAATGAAATAGATGTGTTGCAACAGTTTTATACCTCAGTGGCTCCGGCGCCAGCAGGAAATGCCTTAGCCCTAAATGGCGCGACAGCGATGACGGCCAATGAAACAGCGTGGTTTGCAGCTAACCCTATACCAGCTCCGGCTCCGCCTGATGCACAAGCGTATGAAGACGATGAGGTGCCACCTAATACCTTTGAAAGAGGTATTTCAGAACGCATTCCAGGTGATGATCGCTACCAACAAGATGGCACAGGTGCCGAAGTATTTTATGACAATTCCGATCTTCCGGCTGGTTGGTCAGATGGTACTAAAAATCGCGTTCACTATGTGGATTCGATGGAAATCGAGATTCCACCCGTCGACGACACAGATCAGGCGGCTGGCCCAGGGTCAGTCTACAGACGAGATAACAGTCGCGAACTCTTAAATCAATATTATGGCGACCGAGGCAATGGGCAAACTGGATTGCCACAATTTACCTATAACGCCAGTTCAGATAGCGAACAAGGATCGCGCATGATGGCGGTGAAACTCGATGCGCTTGCAGCGGCACAAAAAGCCATGGTGGCCCGCCAAAATGTGGTGCGCACCTTTTTCTTTATTCAAAATATACGCTTGCGCGCCTTACAAGGATTAACCAAACAACTGGATTCCTTAGCCGTATCGTCAACCCAATTAACAGAAATGGAAAGTTCGCTATTTGAAACACGCGCGGGAATGGAAAACACCCGGTATTCTTACATATTAAACCAAACCCATCGTCTGGTGGCCCTAAACAACGAATTCCAACGCCATGATATTCAATTAACAAAGCTAGATAATGTGGGAAGACGAGTCGCCCGTGGAATCAGTGTGTGGTCTGGTATAGCAGGGGCGATCTTAATGTTGATTCCTGGCGCTCACATAGCCGGTTGTGTCGCCACGATTATTTCATTGGCGGCAGACATCACCGCAGCCGGTATCGAAATGGGATTGGCGTTAAACACAGACCAAAAAATGGCCAGTAACTTACAAGATATGTTGGCAGGCGGTGGGCAAACAGCCCTACAAAACTGGCAGAGTATTATTGATTGGAAAGCGGACGTGGATTATTCGCTTGCTGCGAACTTTATAGAACCAGATAACGCAGGCGTGCAAACAGAGTTAGAAACCCTAATCGGTGGCACAATTTCAGCAGTAGATATGAGCGCAACATACGGCAGCGAAGATCAAGTCATTCAAGCCGTTCACGGATACATGTTAGATAACTATGATTATAGCGATGACACAGCCGGTGATAACTGGCAGGCCGTGACGGAAACCATTGCCAGAGGTGCAGGGGATTGCGAGGATTTATCTGTGCTTGAAGCAAGTTTAGCCACACGTGCATTGCAAGAATATTACATAGATTCAGGTATATATGATCAAGTGCCGCCAGATACGGCTGCAACAGCCGCCTTAGCACTCACAGAAGCACAAGGTCGCATTACCTTACGTGCCGGCGCGATGTACCAAGACATTGCACAAACAGGCGTTAAAAAAGGGCATGTATTTGTCACCTATTTAGGCACGTCTGGCAGCACCTATGTGTTAGACCCGAGTGACGATAGAGAAGCAGGAGAGGCCCAGATTTACTTTTATGATAACGCATCAATCACACCAGGAGACCCATTAGTCCAAGATGCATTAGAAGGCTATTCTTTTACAGGAACTCTAGGGTTCCAAGAGTATTTTTCAGCAGTAGATGGGGGCACCACCCAATTCGCATCCGGCGTATCAGAAAGTGATTTATATGGGTATACCACATCAATTGCAGGTATCGGCAATATGTTCAGTATGGCACGAGGCCGGAGAAATTATGAGTTAACGGAAAACGGGTATAAATATGAATACATCCAAGATGACGGGCCCACCCATGTTAAAGTGACGCGTCTATCAGATGGTTCGATTGAATACGTTAGAAATGGTGTTCCAGCTGTGGATTATGGGGCGTCTGTGACGTCGGTTTCAGTAACAAATCCATTCGATGGGGCAATTAGCGCAAGCATTCCAATTCCAGCATCTAACAGACCAGGGCCAGCCATTTCAGGAACATTCAACAACAGTGGAGATGCGCAGAGCCGTGCGGAAGATTTAATGGGAATAAGCGCGATAAACAGTGCGTTGACGTGGATTCCGTTTCTGTCGGGGCCAAGTCTGGGAGTGAGCCCAAATTACGGGCGCGCACCATCGGGTTCAAGCAATGCAACTTTTGATAGTCGTCAAAATTTCGTAAACGGCGAAAACAATAATGCGTTCGCTGGTCTCCAAAACTCTGAATTCGGCACATCCCCTTTAATTCAAATACCAGAAATGACGATGATTTTACGCGCTGAATTTGAAGAAAAACAAATTATGACAGAAATGTTCCAGCTCACCACAAGTCTAAGAGATGTGGGCGCAGGCCGTAGTGTCATTGACTGGCCCAAATTCCAACAACTCAAGCATCAGCTCGCCAAAGTGCACCAGCGCATGCGACTCGCTTACACGGCCATGAAAACCCGCGTGGATTTTATAAATACCATTTCGTCAAACTTAGGTAACACACAAAAACGACAGTTAAGCAGCACCGCTGGCACCATATTTGAATCGCGTTTTTCATTAGTAAGCGAGCAGCTAGGCCTATTAAATGGATTATTTCAATCGGTGCAAGAAGCCAGTTGGAACAATGCCCAAGTGGATGGGTCGCGCGTGCAATCCATCATCAACTTTGCCGTAACAACCGTATTTAATATTGCCGGCATCGTCATTGCAGTGATTGCCGCATTCTACCCTTGGGTAATCGTATTCTTACCCATTATCCAAGCGGTTCAAGTATTCTTAAACGGGTCGCTACAGTATTTTGTTCCTCAAGCCAACAGCGGGTACGAAATGAAGTTGTACCGTGATTGGGACGATGTTAGTTCTAAAGACGACTGGTTGGCCAATTTATCGGCGGGGTCGGGAGTCGTTAATCCAGGGGATAATAGCGGTACGATTTCCACCTATGAGCATGATTACACGACAGCGAGTTTTACTACCTTTAAAAATGCTGTCGCAGATACTGCAAACCCAGAAGGGCGAAATTTTGACGATGATCCCATTCTATTTGAGCGTACTCGCGGCACCCAAATCGATTTTATGGGGATTTCCGTCAATGAGTATGGGGCTCTAACGGAAAGTGGTAACGCCAATAGTGTGGAGTTCTCAGAAGAAGAATATTTAGTATACCAAGCGTATCGCCAAGATTTACGAGAAACCGGTTCGCAACTTTGGACATTTTTGGCCATTGGGCGGCACCAAAGCAAGGGCCGTTATTTTGACACAGATTATGTGGATCGCTTTAATTCGTGGATTCAACAACGCACCACGCGTCAATTCCTACAAGAATCATTAATATATGCGATTACCCAGTACTTACGTTCACAGGCAGGTAATGTGGGAAACATGAATACGTCAGACAATGTGGCGGGTAACTTCGCCCAAGAAGAAATTAACCATATTGCAACGCATTATATGGATCAGATGAATATGGTAACAACATGGCAAGAATATAAAAACTCAGGTAACGATATCCGGTTTTTTGGGGATAAGGCGTATGACCGTGCGATTATGGAGGCCATATTCACCCTAGTTATGGGACTCGCTGGTGCAGGGCGCGGCAGTAAAAAACCAGGTGGATTAAAAGCCAATAGCGGAAGTGTTGGCGCATCTATGGCATATTCATCCGCTCTGAGTTCGTTAATGTATGGTGTGTTAGACGGATTTGTGGCCCAAAATAAAGTGGGCACAGGTAGCGCAGAAACAGGCCAGGAGGGAGACGAGGACCCAGAAGTGACCGCTCAATCCGAAGCAAAACGAAAAGCCGCTAGAAAACGGGCAGAGCAACAGAAACGACGCGCCATTACTATGGCGGTTTCCGGTGCATTAGTGGGGCTAGTTGCGGCACGTGCATTGCGCTCTGGTAGTTCTAGCATACTAAGAAAATTCACAATGGGTTTAGTTGCGACTATCTTCTTATCAAGTGCAGTAGCGATGATGGATGAAGCGCGCGAAGGCGGAGATGACGCTCAAAAAGATGAGAATATTCGCACGTCGGGTTCAGGAGATGTCGGAGGCGCATTAGGGTTCCAGCATTCCGCAGTGAATATGAGTAATCTGGTGAAAAAGAAACATGCCATGCGTAGTTTCTTCGCTAAGCTAGAAGCCATCGCCAAGGTAGCCCAAAGCCAAGCTGAATTTACATCAGGCCTGGCCGAAGAACTTGGGTATTCCACAGCAGGTCTGGCCTTTGCACAAGGGCTAGGAAAAATCCGTAATTTATCAAAATCCGTAGATGAAAAAATATTGGATAACCGATTTTCCATGTTGCGTAAATTTGTGGCACGTAAAAACGAGATACAGAAATCTAGGAAACAAATGTTCCTATCTATTATTAAATTAGCCATTGCGGCGAAGGTAAATAAAATTGGTAAGGGGCCTAAGAAATTAGGCGCAAACAAATCCGGAAACACAAGTAAGGGCGGCGCAAAAGAGAGTGGCGCGGCTAAAAAGGGTTTAGTTACAGCACGACGCATCGCCATGCAAAACCTGTTCGATATAATTAGTATTTTTGTAAACGCAGCAGATGCGGGCATGATGCAGGGGCAGCGTGAAGACCTTCAAGAGGAAAACTCCGAAAACCAGGAATCGTTTGATGAAAGCGGTGGCCCTCAGGAATCAGGGTCCGGTAAGAATGTAAATCGCGGTAAAGGCATGACCGAAACAGAAGCGGTAATGTTAAAAACACAGTTATCGCGGGCCACTGCGAGCAGCGTATCAGAAACGTTAAAGGAGATAGGCGAGCGTAACCGAGATATTGCCCAAGCAATGAAGACAATCTTCAACCGAGTCGCACAAAAAATTCAAAAAACAATGAAGTCCAATATGAGCGAGGGTGGCGAGTTCATGGATCAAGGGCAAGACCGCATGAATGATGCGGCATTAAAAGCCGCCGGGGAAGTTAGTAGAGGAAATGCCGATGGTAACAAAATTGCACATAAAGCAGCGGTTCGGGAATTTGGATTATTAAAAGCATCATTTGGAGATCTGGCTGAAGCAGCACCAAGTACCCCTGCCGCTGCACCGGCAAGTACGGGCGGTGGTGACGCTAATGCCGGCGCAGCCGGTGCAGCCGGTGCAGCCAGTGCAGCCGCGGCCACATCAGGTGGATCAGACGGTGGATCGGCGGCAACATCAGGCCCCGATGCCCCAGCTGCAAGTGCCGCCACTTCAGGCCCCGATGCCCCAGCTGCAAGTGCCGCCACTTCAGGCCCCGATGCCCCAGCAGATGCCGCACCTGCAGCGGATGCAGCGGCAGAGACTGCTGCACCACAAACACGCGCAGAGCGCCATGAGGAATTAAAAAAGGAACACACTGAGCGCCAAGGTCAATTAAGAGCAGAGCGCCAAGGTATGGACTTCCGCCAAGTAAGAGGAAATGGATTTTGGGGTGGAGTCCTTGCTGTTCTTATGAATATTGGTATTGCCATCAAGAAATTTGGGGTTGTTTTGAAACAAGCTGGAGCCGCAATAGCTACGGGCGCTAAAATGGCAGGTAATGCCATATCCCACGGCGCAAAACGATTTGGTAAAGCATTTATGCACTGGGCGACAGTTTTAAAAGACAACTTAAAACAAGCAGGACGCATTATATTTACAGGCGAGGCTGGGGCCCCCACTGAAGCACAAGTTGGGTATCATAAAGCCAACCAACGTATGGTAGACCGAACAAGTGACCAGGTTAGCCGCATCGATCCGAATTCCAATGTGCCAAAAGGCAAGCTTAATGCTCAAAAGAAGAGTGCTGATGCCGTAGCCGAGGGTGAACAAAAGGCAGCCCAGGCATCCCCTACAAGCGATGCCGATACTCAAGATGCAGATAGTAATGGCGATCAAGTCGCCGCAACACAGGGCGCCAAGACTGCAGATGTTGGCACCACCAGCGCAGATGGCGTACCTGCAGGTGCGCCAGCAGCCGACGCAGCGGCGGTTACGACGGCATCTGGTGATGGGTCAATTGTCCCGGATTCAGCGGACAACAGTAATGCAAACCCACCAGCAGCAGCAAAAGAAGCAAAAGAACTAACACCGGCTGAACAGCTTCAACAAGAATTAGCAAATGAAGTGGCAGAAGGGCAGCAAATGATTCGAGATGGATTATCTGGAGACATGCCAGACCCTGAAAAGATGACATCAGAAGATATGGCCGAATTAGCAGAACGGTTTGCAATGGTAAGCGAAGGCATGAAAAAAATAGAGCATGTAGACTCTGTTATTAATGGCCATACCCAAATGGGTGCGGATGGTAAACCCATGGAATCAAAAGGGTTAAAACTAAAAAAGAGAGAGTGGTCAGTTGCTGAGGCGGCAGAAACATTTCTGACATTTGGAATGAACCAAGTGGCTAAAAATATGACCCGTGGGCGTACTAAAGATTTAACACGTCGTGTGGATGGAATGGCCGCGTCGATGGCATTTGCCGCGCTACAATCCGACTCAGATATTGATATGAGCAAAAACACGCAAGATTCAAATGCAAACGTAGATGAAGCGGATAAGAGACGAGACAGAATGCTAGGCGTATTAGCGGGTAGAGAGCAATTCTTAGGGGCCTCATTGTCCCGCTTAGCCGCGCAATATGATGACAATGGAGAATCCGCTAATCTTGCAGGGCTTGGCCAAAGTATCAAAACGATGATGACATCCAATGACGACAGAGCACAAACCTCAGCAGCAAAATTACTAGGCAGCTTAGACGGGTTTGATGAAGCCACCACGGCACTCATGTTAGATGGGTTTTCTAATGAAAAAGGCGAAGTAGATGCAGAAGACTTTTTAGGATTTCTTAAAAAACTAAATCAACATTCTCAAGGCGATAAAATGCAAAATATGATGAATAACCTGGATGGCAATAAGAACGGTGGCATTATATTTAAGAATGCAGAAGGCGCTGCCGCCCATGACTTAGCTGAAGTGGCCTTAGGCGATGATAACTTGAGAGGCGACTTTTTAGACATCGGACGCGAAGCATTTGCCAAATCAAAGGGAATGGATGAGAAAAAGAATCGATTCTTTAAAAGTGTAGGAAGCGAT
>JAQBTH010000071.1 GCA_027623425.1 bacterium
AAAACCTGCACGAGGTGCCCAGCCGCCATTCGATGTAACCGTTTCCCATGTCACCCCATCGTCTTTGGAAATCGAAATTGAGTTTGGTGGCGTTAATCAGTCCAGTTCATCTGAACCCGAGCCCGTGCCAATAGCCGCACATCCCAGCAGAGTTGCGGATATGCAAATTAGTAAAAATGACAAACGAAAATAGATGTTCACAAGTGCTGTTATCGATAGCGGATGCAGATTAGATTAAGGGGGTGTTCGTTATTGGTTTTAAATAGTTGTTAGGCGCTCGAGGAGCCCTGTTTTAACGTGTGGCCAATCAGTTTTTGTTACACTAAACAGCACAGTGTCGCGTACAAAGTCACCTTGCACAACCTTATGTTGCCGCATCATGCCTTCTAGTTTGGCTCCTAACTTGGTCATCGCGCCAACGGATCTGCTATTGCGGGAATCCACGTGGAACTCCACTCGGTTCAAACCCAATTCTTCAAAAGCATGTCCCAGTAGTAACAACTTGGTTTCAGGGTTTACGGTGCCACCCCAGGCTTCTGGAATATACCAGGTATACCCAATTGCCAAGCGCTTATTTTCTGCGGAGATATCATAAAATCGCGTACTGCCAAGTACCCGGCCATCGCTTTTTCGTATTACCACATAGGCAATATGGTCACCACTCGCATTATTAGTGGCCATTTGCGTTAAATATTCTTGCAAGAATTCTGCAAAATCTTGCCCCTCTGCCATGGCAAACTGCCATAATATCTCGTGCATGGTGGCCAACTTTAACTCCACCATATGCCGAGGCTCTAACCGCTCTAATCTAACATCCTGTCCTTCTAATACATCCGCAAATGGTAATTGACTCATAGGCGTAGTATAGCAGATGAAAACCCTAACCAAAATCCACTAAAAAATGAGAGGGTTTGCCAGTGTTCCCGAAGAGTTCTTACAAACGTGTTGGTGGACGGTACAAGAGTCGAACTTGTGACCTCTACCATGTCAAGGTAGCGCTCTAACCAACTGAGCTAACCGTCCGCTAAGTAGGCACATATTATAAAGCGGGAGAGTCTTGCTGGCAAACCAATTCCACAAGAATCGGGTCGCCGGTCTCCCAAAACCGCGCTACACTGAAAATCAATGAGTTACGAACAAATCAAAACGGCCATCGAATACATACACGCCAACTTCCGCGCTCAACCCAGTTTGGAGGAAGTGGCACGCGCCGCGCATATGAGTTCCACGCACTTTCAAAAGGTATTCAAAAATTGGGTAGGAATAAGCCCTAAGCAGTTTCTGCAATACACCAATATCGAATACGCCAAATCCCGGCTTAAAATTCCAAATTCCACACTCTTGTCCACGAGCTTAGACACGGGATTGTCCAGCACCAGCCGCCTTCATGATTTATTTTTAAAAATAGAAGGCATGACGCCAGGTGAATATAAAAATCACGCTGAAAACCTCAGCATTTTTTACGAGTTTTACGAGACTCCTTTTGGCCAAGCGCTAGTAGCAAATACAGACAAAGGCCTGTGTTATCTCGCCTTTCACGAGAATGAAAAAGAGGCGCTAATCCAAATTAAAAACCGATATAAAAACGCACAACTGATCCACCAAAATTCGCAACTCCAAACCAACGCGGTAGCCATCTTCAAAAAAGACTGGAAAAATTTGCCTGAAATTAAACTCCATCTAAGTGGAACGCCATTCCAACTCAAGGTATGGGAAAGCTTACTAACCATTCCATTTGGTGAGCTTACGACATATGGCGATATTGCCAAGGATATTGGCAATCCAAATGCAAACCGAGCGGTGGGCATTGCCATTGGGGCGAACCCCATCGCCTATTTAATCCCATGCCACCGCGTCATTCAGTCTACTGGGGGCATTGGCGGGTATCGGTGGGAACCGAGCCGAAAGGTGGCCATGATGGGGTGGGAAGGCGCAAGGTTAGACGAGGGGAAATAGTGTTGAGAACCCACATTACCAATTTCAGTTTTAAATGCAACGAGGTGCCACTTATTTTGCACACCAGCATTACAATTGGTTACGATGTAAATTGGCAAACGGTGCATGAGTTATTAATAAAGGCAGCCTTAAATACCTCTCGAATACTAAACTACCCGTCACCCTTTGTGCTGCAAAAGAAACTAGATTTTCACGGGCCTGTTCTTTATAAGGCGAAACGATTTAGCAGATAACCGATCACCAATACTTGTGGCAGACTCACTACGGGCAACATTAAGGAAAACAGCCACGATTTTGTAGCATCCTTGATGACCATGATTTCCGTGTAATCGGTCGCAGCCCCTGCCATTAAAAAGGTAAAACTATTTCCCGGTGCGCCAGCACGGGTCAATATATCCGCAGCAAGAGGTGTAGACCCTTCCGAACACACCTCAATCACAGTGGCGGCCAGAACAGTAACTGCCAGCCCAGTTAAAGAAGGGCCAAGGTAGCTTTGAAACACGCCGGCATCCACAAAGGTTCGTATGGCACTGGCCATGATTACCCCAAGCAATAACCAGCGCACCACCATGCGTGACTCTTTTACGCCATGTAAGGCCATTTCCAAAATCATTCCCCAACGCCACTGAGTCGCCGCAAGGCGAGATTTAGCCTCTTTCCAAAACTCAAATCCCTCTGGCACTTCGATTGTATTTGGATTGCTAGGCAACACACCACGGGATTCAAGCGCTTCGAAAATCCAGCCTGTAATTAAGGCCACTAATAGCGAAAGTGCCACAAAAGAAAGCGTCCATTTTAAGCCGATTAAACTCACTAGAATCAAAGTTAAGCTAAAGGAGTTCCACGGGCTTGCAATAAGAAACGCCACCAATTGGCCTGAGCTGATGCCACGCTTATATAAGGTAGCCCCCACCATCAAGATGCCATGGTTGCAAAGGTCTAAAAGCACACCTGCAAAGGTGGCGCGTATTAATCCGTTTAAGCCGCCCTTACGCCCCATAGCGTGCATCACAAACTCCTGTGGAATAACCGCAACAAGGGCCACCATGACCACGCCAGCAGCAACGCCCCACCACATGGTGTTTATCAGTGAATATACCGATTGCGCCATATGATGCAGCCATGTGGGAACAGGCAGTGCGCCAGCGCCAAACCAATTCATCACGATGTGTGCAAAATAAAATACGCCAATAACGAAAAGCCCACCCCATAGTAGGAAATCAAACTTGCGTTTATGTGTTGGGGTACAGCAATCACTCATTATCGGGGCTCCCTTTTTTGTTTTATGCCACTAAAAATCCGTACATGAAGGTCAAAATCATGCTAACAACAGTCGTAAGCGAGATCGATGTGGCAACGAAGTTGTCATCAACACCTGCCATATGGCTAATCATAACACCTTTTATACCTGTGGGAGCAATGGCGCACAACAGTATAGCGTGTGAATAGGGTGCTGAAATTTTAAATTGAAACACAAAAAACAACCCAACAAGCCCCCCAATCAGAATACGCGTGAGTACCATGGCGCTTAACCATGTATTGTCATGACGATCCAGCCTAAAAAATAACCCAATTGCCACAGGCAGCATCAGAATCGATACTTTACCCAGTACTAATAGACCATCTATGACACCATTTGGAACCGATAGCCCCGAATAACGAAGGCCCAAACCCAATACAATCGCCCACACCGGTGGCAACAAAAACGCACGTTTTAAACCTGTAAACCCAAATTGCTTTTGATCAGAATACAAATGCGCCAGAAACCAAACTACGCTAAACGCAGAAATAGAAAATAGAACATCTAAAATAATAAGCAGACCCGCAGCAGCCTCTCCAAAAAAAACCAGAACCAAAGGCAGAATCAGGCCCGTATTCATAGCCATGGCCGAAATCGTTAGGCTGCCTTGTAGCGGCGCAGATAGCCCCAATCGTCGGCCTAAAAAGAAGCAAACCGCAGCTGTAACAATGAGTAACATAGGAACAAACAGAAGGTAGATGCCCATATCAAATTGAAAGGGTGCTTGGTAGGCGAGTGGAAAAATAAGGCTAGGAAAGGCAACAAAAATAACGCCCTTCATTAATCCATGGGCTAACGGGTCGTGTTTAGGGTGACTTCGTAAGAGAAGGCCCACTAAAAAACAGGTAACCATGCCAATTAAAGGTAACACCATAACCATAGGAATATCCTACGAATTCCTAGCCTTTTACCAATCTTTTAAATAGCGACTTAAAGGAATTCTTTTGTTTTTTTACGCCGTCATTTACTGTCTCGCTGATGGTGTTTTGAGCATCCATTCTAGACATACGTGTGGCACTTTTTACCATCACTTGGCTTACCAGCCGCATGGCACGCTTTTGGGACGGAGTCCATAAATCATCGCTATGTTCGGCCATTTCAAGGGCGTTATTTTTTGGTTTTAGCGTTTCAGAATTGGCTTGTAGCAATTGCTCTGAACGCATTTTTGCGTCTTGATTTGCTTGATTAGAATCATTAATTGCGTGTTGAGACATAAGTCCTCCCCCTAATTGGCCATCTTACTACTGTTATACCCGCTTTATGGCAATCCAAACCTTCTTCTTAGGGCCGTACGTGATCGGCAAGGGGGACAAACAACGACTGAATGCTTGAATAGCCTTTTTACAAAGAAGAAGTCTCACATATGAAATAGAAGATGAGGTATACTATTGAAAGATTGTCCCCCCCGTTAATAAAGATTATTCCCCCTGAAACTCCCATGGAAACATTGAAAAGTAATGTTGAATTACGCCTATGTTAAGAAAATCAAATTTGAAGTAGAATAAACCGAAAATGAGTAAGCAGAATTTAGGTTATAAAGAGTAACTATGGCCCATCAGGAACCAATACACGCGATAAATCAAAATCGAGGTAAAAATCCAGTTTTAGCGACAAGTTATACGGATCCCTCCTCTGCTGCTCAAAAATTAGCAGTCAAAGGCGATGGCCGTGAAGGCGAACGGCACCGATTGGCCGAATTAACGGGCAAATCTAAACCCATGCCCCACGAAATTTTGGATTTCTACAATAGCACGCGATTCGATGACTTTCGCCAGGATGCGGTAAGCTTAATTTTAAGTTTGCCAGACTCTGGTTTAGATAGCATCACGGGGGAATTGTTGGCCATTCTTCGAACCGAACTAGGGCAAGAGACGCCCCGGTTGAATATTTATTTTATAGGCGCGCTGATAGCCAGATTGTCAGAGGCTGTAAATGGTGCAGATCAGAATTTAAGAAATGATTTTCAACAATTCTTGCGCGACATGAAAAATCACACAAATGAAATCATTAAAGAAGCGGTGTCCCGCGCACAAAAGAATGATAGAAGTGGGTTTAAGCCATCAGTTCCTGCAAATTATTCCGTATTCCAAGGGGAATTTTCTATTGCCAATGTGCAAGAAATGCAGGCATTAAGTGAGTCCGCTGTTCCACTAGAGGCAGGCGTGCCAGATGTGCCAGTCTCCGCAACGGAATCCCGTAATATGGCCATTGCAGCGGCACAAAGCCATGCACAAGGACTGAAAACCCCTGGATTAGCTGCTGGAACAGGTCTTGGCGCCTTAGATGCGGCAATTTCAGAGACCACTCTACCCAACGGAAATCGCGTGATAAAATCCCATGACGGCACCTTATCTATAAACGAATTTATGGAAGGCGCAGCGATCTGGATGGAATTGTACGCGCCTCGGGTGGCAGTGCATGCCTCCGCAACTAAAATGGGTGTTCCTGCAGCCATAGTGAGCTTGGGTAATTTAGGCCCAACCTTAGTCGTGGCGCCGATTATCGACTATCTATTGGTGCGTTTGGGTAAAATAGAAGACAAAAAGAACTTGTACAAATTTGCCATCGTGTCAGATTCTGTGGCAAGCGTGGTAAAGCTAGATAAGCAACAAGGCAACTTGCGCTTGATCGATTCCAATAAAGAATTATCTAAAGAAGATTTTTACGATGTGTATAAAGAACTGTTAGACGAAGGGTATATCCGCATTATTTCCTTGCATTTAAGCCCGAAATTAGGCCGGTCATATGAGTACGCCAAAGAGGCCGCCCAGGAATTTCAAGATGCTGAAATCACCGTCATTAATAGTCACGCAAATGGGTTAGGGTTGGGGCTGATCATTCAAGAAATGAACAAGGCCATTATGGAACATTCCTCGCCCCAAGATGTGTTTCATTTAATACACAACTGCGTGCAAAATCTAAGCTATTGGGTGGTGCCGGTGTCCTTTAATTATGTGCGCAACCAAAATTGGTTAAACCGAATTGCAAATCCTGCCGCGACCAATAAGCTACGCCAACAAAACTTTGTTCCCATCTTTAGTTTAAAAGAAAAAATTCAGTTGGTTGCCACTTACAATGATTCTGAAAAGGCAATTGTGGCACTAATGAAACACTTGGATGCCAACATGAAAGCCCGCAAAGGGCGTCCGCGCCGCATTGGTGTGGAATACCGCCGTTTGTACCGACCAGCCTTGGCGCTCAGCCAAAAGATCCGCCAAGCCTACCCGAGTGTGGAGTTAAGTACGCACTTGGCGGGCTCTATTACGAACTCGTATTTTGGACCAGATATGATCGGTATTTGTATTATCTAATCGCCTAGGTCTGGGGGTCTGACCAAACAAAGGTGCGTGCATCCCCATCGCCCATTTCAATACTAAGGCGGTGCGCATTCGTGGGCGTAAAACGGCCAAGCCGCTCCGGCCATTCAATCACCACAATGGCCGTTTTGGTCTCCAGAATCCGTTCCATATCCATCGCGGCCACATCCCGTTCTGAGCCGAGTCGGTATAGGTCTAAATGCAACAGTCGTCCCTCTCCATAGGTATTACATAGGGTGTATGTCGGTGAATGTATGGCGTCATTCAATTGCATGGCTTGTGCAAGGTAGCGCACAAAAGTGGTTTTTCCTGCACCCATCTCACCTTGCAACAGCAGCACGTCGCCGGCGCTAAGAGCGTGATGCGCGTGTTGTGCAACTGTCGCTAGATCATGCTCAGATTTAACGCGCCAACGCATCAAATAGCTCCTTAATACTCATTTCCAAAAGAGGGTGAATGGCTTCAGGGGCAATATCCATCATGGGTCTCAATACAAACTCACGTTCATGTAGTAAAGGGTGCGGCACAATTAAGTCTTCATCACTCACAATGTCGGTGCCATACAGCAACAAGTCGATATCCACGGTGCGAGGGTCATAATTGCCTTTCGAATCTCGGCCTAAATCCCGTTCTACACGTTCTGCAAATTCCATGAATTCACGGGGGCTTAGTATGCTGCTGAACTTAGCGGCGGCATTAATATACATGGGGTGCCCAACGGCATTGACGGGTTCGGTTTCATAAAACTGAGACAGTGCGACAAAATCCACCAAATCATGGTCAGATAAGCGCGCAATAGCATCGCGAATATTACGGTCTCTATCCCCCAGGTTTGAACCAAGACCGATGAACAGATCAAACATCAATTGCCCTCGGCTAAAATAGAGTCGGTAACGCGCAAGGCTTGTACCGATGCGGCCACATCGTGAACACGAAAGAATTGTATGCCTTGCTGGCGTGCGCACACGATAGCCGCGATAGACCCACCCAGTCGTTGATCGGTTGGGCTTTGGTCGATGGAATGAATAAACGATTTTCGTGATGCACCAAGTAGAACAGGGTAGCCAAGCTCAAGAAACGCGTCCATATTATGTAACAGTTTTAAATTATGTTCGAGGGTTTTCCCAAACCCAATGCCAGGGTCAATAATAATCTTTCGCACGCCGGCCTTTAATGCGACTGAGGCCTGGTGTTTTAAATCAGAAACGATGGTTTGAATGATGTCGTCATAGTGTGGCTTAATCTGCATGGTTTGAGGCGTACCTTGCATGTGCATAATGCATACGGCGCAACCGGCGTTTGCCACAGTTTTTGCCATGTCTGGATCATGAGAAAGTCCAGACACATCGTTAATCATATCGACCCCATGGGATAACCCCCACGCCGCGACCTTTGATGATTGTGTGTCTAATGATAAGGGGGTGTCGAATCGGGATTTGTACCCAGTAATTACCGCATCTAACCGGGATAATTCGTCGTCTTCAGAAAGTGGTTCTGCACCTGGTCGCGTACTCTGCGCACCAATATCAATAATGCCCGCACCATCGGAAATCATGCGATCGATTGCCTTAAACGCAGTGTCGGTATCGCATAAATCTCCCCCATCCGAAAAGCTATCAGGTGTTAAGTTAGCGATGCCCATTACGACGGGCGTTTCGAATGTAAACTGGGTATTCCCAATTCGAATTGGAAGTGGTAAAAGTGTAGACATAGTTTCAGTATAACACTACACTAGTGTCATATTCATATCCGTTAATATAGGCTTAGGAGAAACCAAATGAAGCAATCTTTTTTAACCGCAATAGTGGCCATATCATTCATCGTAATCAGTGGGTGTGGAAACCAAAAGCTGAATTCAGCTGTCGCCAAAATTGAGCCGATTAAGGGAAGTGGCGTTCACGGTGTTGTGACCTTTAAACAAGAGGCGCGGGGTGTTCGCGTTTTTGCGGAAGTGCGTGGTTTAGCGCCAGGAAATCACGGGTTTCACATCCATGAGTTTGGGGATTGCACCGGAGAAGATGGAAAAACAGCAGGCGGACATTTTAACCCAGCAAAATACCCCCACGGTGGCCCTGATGACAAGCACCGTCACCTTGGAGATTTAGGCAATATAATGGCAGACAACAATGGCTATGGAGTGATCGATAGGCTCGATTCACAAATCACGTTTGAAGGCGCAAAATCCATTATCGGCCGTGGACTTATCATTCACGCCAAACCCGACGACCTGTCCAGCCAACCCACCGGCTTTGCCGGCCCAAGAGAAGCGTGCGGCGTAATCGGGGTAGCGAAGTAGAGCGTTATAGCTCTGTGACGCGAGTGGTGG
>JAQBTH010000072.1 GCA_027623425.1 bacterium
ATAAATGGCCTTAATTTGGCCCATGTCACCGTTATAGACTTCTCTTTGGTAATTATTTCTCAATTGCATCACCTTGTCGCCGACATAAAATTCTTTTCCATCTCGTAATAAATGATCTGCTTTCATATTGATGAGTTGGCTTTGCAGCTGCTGGTTTAGTGCCAACGTTCCCACAATGCCCCTATTTTGAGGTGTCAGCACCTGAATGTCCCATATGGGGTGAACACCATAGGTTTTCGGTAAACGGCGCGCTACCAAATCAACAATTGTACTGGCTACTTCTTCGGGCGTATCGGCTTCCAAAAAGAAAAAGTCGCCATCCTTGTCGTTTTTCAGGTCTGGCATTAGCCCTTCGTTTACCGCGTGGGCATTGGTAATAATGCGTGATCCTTTTGCTTGGCGAAATATTTCAGTTAACATGACCGTGGCAACGGCCTTACTGGCAATGATGTCTTTTAACACGTTGCCAGCCCCAACGCTTGGTAATTGATTTACATCTCCGACAATAATCAACTTCGCGCTGGTTGGAATGGCTCTTAACAGGGCTGCCATGAGAGAAGTATCAATCATACTGGCTTCATCCACAATGAATAAATCCGCTTCTAATGGGTCTTTACTACCGTGCTTAAACCCACCGGCCCTGAAATCAAATTTAAGCATACTATGAATGGTACTGGCGGTGTGACCAGTAATTTCTGTCATGCGTTTGGCTGCACGCCCTGTTGGAGCGGCCAAAAGCACCACCCGTTTTTGTTGCAAGGCCGACGTTAAAATTGCTTTGGTAATGGTGCTTTTTCCTGTTCCTGGCCCACCTGTGATAATGGTTACTTTTTCATTTATAGCCGTGGTGATGGCCATTGCTTGTTGGGGTGCAAACTCAATGCCTAAGTCTTGGGCTAATTCTTGCAAAGTCGCTTGGGCATGCACGGCTTTATCGCGATTAGATAGGGCATGATCTGGGTTGGTAAGACGACGTAGTTCCTTGGCAATACTGGCTTCGGCAATGGCCATTGATTTTAACCAAATTGCTTTAAGTGACACACCCATATCATCTTCTAGATTTGCCACTTCCACCCGGCCCTCGTGTTCGAGCTCAGAGATTGCTACCACAATACAGTCTGGCGTAAATGGTTCATTTTCAAACAACAAGTCAGCTGCTACTTTCTTAAAATCGCCTAAGGGGTAACAGGTGTGGCCTTCAGAGGTTAATTCAGACAACACATATTCAATACCGGCGCGAATACGTTCTGGGGCAGTCACGCTCATGCCTAATTTCTGAGCCAATGTGTCAGCAGTTCTAAAGCCTACGCCCCAAATATCACGCGCCAATTGGTAGGGGTTTTCCTTTACCGTTTTTAGCGCCACATCCCCATAGAATTTATAAATCTTTTGGGCAAATGTGGTGGTCACTCCGTGTGCCTGCAAAAACATAATAAGTTGGCGAACCGCCATGTGTTCGGCCCATGATTCCTTAATTTGGCGAATACGTGTTTTACCTAAACCAGGCACATGTTTGAGCCGATCTGGGGTTTGGTCTATTACTTCTAATGTTTTATCGCCAAATAATCGCACAATTTTTTCCGCATAGACTGGCCCCACTCCTTTAACCAATCCAGACGCTAAATACTTTTCTATTCCAGCCGCATCAGATGGGGTTTCAACCGCAATACCTTGCACATCAAATTGCGGGCCATGCACCGGGTGCTTCTTCCATTCACCATCGCACTTAACCGATTCCCCTACATGCACGCCAGGCATAACACCCACCAATACGGTTAAATCTGATTTTCCCGTCTCCTTTAATTTGGCGACTGTAAAACCCGACTCTTCGCTTCTAAATGTGATGCGTTCTATAAACCCCGATATGGTATCCATGTGCCGTCATTGTAATTGAAAACCACATAATGTAAAATAAGAAGCCTCATTTTAGATATTAGGAGCAATAACAAGTGAACCCATCTACAACCCGTCCATCCCTTACAGAATTAGGCCTAACAGGGCTAGGTATTGAAGCCGCTAGCGAGCTGTATTACAACCTTAGTTTTGAAGATCTCTTTGAACATGAAACTGCCACTGGCTTATCAGAATATGAGCAAGGATTGGAAACATCCTTAGGTGCCGTTACAATCGATACGGGCAAATTTACTGGCCGTTCACCTAAAGATAAATACATTGTAAAAGATGAGTCTTCCGCAGATACAGTATGGTGGGCGGATCAAGGGTCTGATAATAAGGCCATTGATGCGCGTACATGGACCCATTTAAAAGATATTTCTGTTGCTCAACTAAATGGTAAAAAACTATATGTAATGGATGGTTTTTGTGGTGCAAATGAAGCCACTCGTTTGTCTGTTCGTTTGGTAACAGAAGTGGCATGGCAAGCACATTTTTTTAAAAACATGTTTATTCGCCCTTCAGATAATGAGTTAGCAAACTTCAAGCCTGATTGGACTATTTTAAACGCCTGCAAGGCCAAATGTTCTGATTTCGAAGCCTATGGATTACGCAGTGAGGCGTTTCTGGCATTTAACATTAAAGAACGTATGACTCTGATTGCTGGTACGTGGTATGGCGGAGAAATGAAAAAAGGTATTTTCTCAATTATGAATTACTTTTTACCATTAAAAGGCATCGGCGCGTTTCATTGTTCAAGCAACATGGGCAAAAATGGTGATACAGCCCTATTCTTTGGTCTTTCAGGAACAGGAAAAACAACACTTTCAACTGACCCAAAACGCCTATTAATCGGTGATGATGAGCATGGTTGGGACGCTGATGGCGTGTTTAACTTTGAAGGTGGTTGCTACGCGAAAACAATCGACTTAAGCGCGGAAAAAGAACCGGATATTTATGGCGCGATTAAACGCAATGCCCTACTAGAAAACGTGGTTATTGACGATCAAGGCAATATTGATTTTAAAGATGGCAGCAAAACACAAAACACACGCGTTAGCTATCCAATTGAACACATTGAAAACATTGTGAAACCAGTAAGCAAAGGCGGTCATCCTAAAAAGATAATTTTCTTAACATGTGATGCGTATGGCATTCTTCCACCTGTTTCCAAATTAACGAAGGAACAAGCCATGTACCAATACCTATCTGGCTATACGGCTAAGGTAGCGGGTACTGAGCTAGGCGTCACCGAACCAACAGCCACGTTTAGTGCGTGTTTTGGCGCGCCGTTTTTAACGGTACACCCAACCCAATATGCAGAGATTTTGGGCAAGAAAATGGATGAACACGGCGCCACTGCTTACCTGGTCAACACAGGTTGGTGCAACGGTGGATATAAAAATGGCGACCGTATTAGCTTGCCATACACTCGCGCGATTATTGATGCTATTTTAGATGGGTCATTGGATAATGCAGAGTTTGAAACGACGAGTATTTTTAAACTGCAGGTGCCAACGGCATTAGGCGATATTCCGGCCAATTTATTGCGCCCGCGCCATAGTTGGGACAGTGAAGAGGCATTCATGGCAGAAGCCCGTAAATTAGCCGATATGTTTAAAAATAACTTTAAGCGCTTCACATCAACAACCGTTGGAAAAGCAGTGGAATCGGCGGGGCCTGTTTAAGCCTTCTTATAGCCAGACTATTGCGCTAGAATCGCCTCAAGATCAGCACGACGCTGCGCGATACGATCGCAAGATTGTGATTTTGCCAATGCGCTTTCAGCGACTCGCCTAAAGACCTCGCCTAATTCATAGTTGGCGGCCATGTAGGAAATTGAGTTTTCACCAGGCTCAATATCTCTGGTGTTGTGTGCATACAATAAGCACTCAGGAAGTTTGAGTACAAAATCGACGTTAGCATCGGGGTTTGCCACAAGCTCAATGGCTATTTTTGATAGCACCTCTTCGTCATGGTGATTTATAGGCAGCTCATCATTCACTGCTTCCATGTCGACATCGCTAAATTCTTCAGATTCAGCATCTGCAATGGTAGGAGCCGGCTTCATGAAAAGTGAGATATCCAATTCTTCATTATAATTCATGGGATCAGAAGCACGACCTTGAGGTACATCATGAGCATAATCTTGAATCGCCTTATTAAGCGCTGAATTCAAAATAGCTAACAATTGATTTGCTTGCATCTCGGTAAGATCTGATTCCATCAGAAATGATTTAAGACGCATTGAGCTGGAGGCTTCCCCTTCCTTCTCAGCGGGTAATGGTTTTTCACATTTTAAGTGAGGGAAATCGTTTCTCAGCGATGCGGGTGTTTGGGGCTCATAAAATGATGCAAACCATGAACTAGCCTGGCGGAGGCCCTGTGCTAATCTTCGATAATCCCCATCTGATTTAATAAACGATCGTGTTTTGATTATTGGTTTAATTGAAGATGGGGAAGCTGTTCCACTATCATTACTCACTAAACTCGATGAACTAGCATGCAAAGAGTTATGCTTGAATACTGGCAAACCTGCTAGTGGCTCCACCTCCATGGGAAAAGACACAGCTAACGGTGGTATGCCTCGGCTAATGCGTTTATATAACATCATATCGTCTCCATTTTGAGAGTAAGAGTCTTAAAATATAGGTTAAATATAGCGAAATTTACTTCATTTGTCAATCATTCCTAATGCAATTCTAATGTTTTATAAATAAAATTCTAACTTTAAAGCGAGTTGCTCCTAACTATGTGGGGGATGACGGTTGATACAAGCTTGTCGCGGGGGTTGGCGAATGATACAATTTTGAGATGGAAAAATCATTTCGTTTATTTAGTGGTTCAAGCCACCCTGAACTAACCCAAGCAATCGCTAAGGATTTAAGAATGGACGTTAGCCCAATATTGCTATCACAGTTCAGTTGCAACGAGCGGTATGCCCGCATTGAAGAAACAGTGCGTGGGCACGATGTGTTCGTGGTGCAAACAGCTGGGCCTAATGTAAACGATGATTTTATGGAGTTATTTATTATTATGGATTCATTACGCCGATCAAGCGCGAGTTCTGTGAACGTGATTATGCCCCACTTCGGGTATGCCCGTCAGGATAAAAAGTCAGCACCTAGGGAACCGATAACAGCCCGATTGATGGCCGATTTGTTGTCACGTGTGGGATTAGACCGATTAATCACGTTAGACCTGCACGCGGATCAGATTCAGGGGTTTTTCGACGAACCGGTGGATCACTTAACCGCTATGCCATTGTTCATTAAATATTTTAGTGAAAAGAACTTAAAAGACTTAGTGGTGGTATCACCCGATACAGGCAGGGCCAAATTTTCAAAAAAATTAGGTGACAAACTGGGTGCCGAGTTGGCAATTTTACATAAAACACGGCCCAATCATAATGTCGCCGAAGTGGTGAATATTGTGGGCGATGTGGCGGGAAAGACCGTGTTGCTGGTAGACGATATGATTGATACTGCTGGTTCAATAACGGCCGGCCTAGATACTCTACGCAAGTTTGGTTGTAACGACGAAATCTATGTGGCTTGTACGCACCCTGTGTTTAGTGGGCCTGCAATTGAGCGTTTAAGCAACGCAGGCATTACAGAAGTGGTGACGACTGATACTATTCCATTGCCACCGGAAAAGCAATTTCCTGGTTTGAAGATACTAAGTACGGCGCCCCTTTTGGCAGAAGCAATCCGCCGAAATGTAGAGCGCCGTAGTATTTCTAGCCTATTCTTTTAAAGACGTTTTAAACTTACTCGCCTAATGCGGCGCGTATTGATGCTGCATTTGATGTTTTTTGTGGGCCCCCTACCTCAGACTGGTTATAGTCTGAAATAAGGAGCCTTTTATTTTTTATCGTATAGGCAATGTTGCTACCAAGAGCTTAGGCTTCAGAAGTGCGACCAACCGCATCTTTCTGAGGTAGAGATATAAAGTATGCCCTTAAAACATTTTGGTCCTGTTCATCTGGCAACTCTCTTATTTGAACAGGAGTTAAACAAGCTTGCCTTTTAGCACCTATATCAGATGAAGCAAGACTTGGTCTAACAGTTTCTTCATTCAAAGGACAACCGGCTTCTTCTAAAGCTGCTTTTAATGCTCTTACGCGTGCTATAAAGATTTTCATACTGCCACCGCTAGCATGCAAACGAGTTTCTAAAGATTCGGAATTACCTGCATCTAAGTAAACGCTTGATATCTTGGAAGTCTGTGCTCGTATTACGGCATTAACTTCATCAACTTTTTCTGCAGGAACGCGCTTCTCATGTAAATATCGAATTAGAGTGATTGCTGATTTTTCTAAATGAGCAGGATCGTTTGCGTGCTTTAATAATTTATTAATAGCCTCTACATCTTTCATCCTATTTGCTGTCACGGTAGCTGTACGAAAACTGCGAGCTAGTCGCTCACGAGATTGTGCTGTGTTAGAAGCAGTCCTTGTTGGCGTTATCATATCTAAAGCTACACCTCCACCATCATACTCTTCAGTTGGTGTTTCTCCATATGTTACTGCGCCTGGCAGAGGAGTAGTCGCAAATGTGACGGCTCTTCTGTCTGGTGAACCAGCTGGAGTGTTACCGCCCAGGGTTTCGGCTTGAGGGCGTACTGCCCTTTCTTCACCCTCGGAAACTACTGATGCTGCTGCTGGGGCGGCTGTACCCAAAGCACTAGAGCGGCGGAAACCTGGATTAAATTTCATTTTAGTGCCAGGCGCTGGGGGTTGAGGCTTCGAATTGCCTGCGGTAGGAAGGGTTGCTGCTGCTGCTGTGGCGGCTGTACCCCAAGCACTAGAGCGGCGAGTGTTGCCACCGCCCAGGGTTTCGGGTTGAGCTCTTTGGACAGCAGCAGCTGGTTTAGCACTTAACCCAGCATTCATAGGAGGTAGCGCTCTTGGCTTAGGGGGTTGAGGCTTCGAATCGCCTGCGGTAGGAAGGGTTGCTGCTGCAGCTGCGGCGGCTGTTGTTGCGCCCCTCTCCATAAGAGGGGGTAGATTTCTTCCAGGAACAACACCGTCTCTACGGCCTACTCGCAACTGTCCATTAGCAGGCGCTACTGTTATTACCTCACTCAATTCACCTGCAGCTGCGGCGTCACCATGGCGATTTAATTGTTGCATTGGAAAGTCATTCTGAGGGGCGACCCGGCTACGGCTTGAACTTTTACAACAACAACCGATGTAATGCTTCATGCTTGCCCACCAATCGCGGTCTTCAGCATCGAGTTTGACTTTGTGTGCCGCTACGTAACCACCACCACCAAGTGCAGCAAGGATCAATAAAACACCTGTAAAGGTATATCCAGTATTTTCGCCAAAACCTGCCTTAGCGTTTACGGCTTCTGGGCAAGGTACCCCTGGGACAACCTGCGAAGCGGCAATAAGAGACTGACATACTTGTAGTTCCTTTTCTACTCGCGCACTCCTCATATTACATACAGCAATCGATTCATTTAAAGCCTGTAAACGTGCCATACTTGCTTGTAAGGCAGCTGTACTTGTTGGGTTAGCTGCGGTTGGATCAATACATGTGCCATCAGCGGCAACCCCTACTCGCGCTGCTTGTTGAAGGTGTGTTAATTCTTGGGTCAAGCTTACATTTAGACGAGTCGCCAAACACGTTAACTTAGCAGAATCTTCATTCATTAATGCGACAACTGCTGGCAATGTACTTAAAAAAGCTTGATTCTCTTGATCGCGCTGCGATAATAAATCCCGTTGTTGGGTTAATTCAGCAATCCTTGCATCTTTTTCAGCAACCTCGCTCGTGTGGCAGGCTTGTAATTGTGCGTTACACTGCGCGAATGCAGCAGCCGTACCACTAAGCCTTTGCCCTAATTCAGCAATTGACAGTGTTCCTAGACTAGATCCAAAATCGCCACTACCACTGCCATCATCGCCGCTTCCGCTTTCATCGGCTAATCCAACGCGGCCTTGGCATGCCCCTAACGTTTGTTCACACATCGCAACATCAGCTTGAGTTTGGGTCAACTGTGCCAAAACAGATGTTTCGAGAGATTGATACGCTTGAATTAATTCCTCTAAACTTAATACCGTTGTTTGGTAGACAGAAATTGTGGCATTGGCCGTTTGAATTTGAACGGCCTGTTCTGCAGTTAATTCTTGTAAAGCGATCGTCGTATTTTGAAGTACTGCATTTGCCGCCTCTAAAGAGCTTACATCTGCACGAAGAGAGTCGCGTTCTTGCACACATTCTGCTATAAGAGTCGTTAAGTTTACGTTTACCTCAGTTGAGGCATTTAGTGCCGTTTCTAGCTGAAAAATGCGCATATTTAAGGCGACAATAGCCTGAGTGCGATTTGCAGCCGAGCCGTTTATGGCTAGTGCAAAGTCTATTGACTCTAATTCAGTCTCATACTCCGATATGCGGGCGTCTTGTGTTGCGATTATTTCCGCCAAAAGAGTAACATTGCCCTGTAAACTGGCTACTTGCGCTTGAAGGCCTTGAATTGTAGCTAAGGCGAGAGAGTGATTTGAACTGCACGACTCAAGCAAGGCACTTACTTCTGTAAAGTTTGCACGTAACTGAGTAACAAGCTCGTTTTGTTCTGCTTCACGTTGCTCAAAACTATCAATTTGCGATAGTAAGCCCTCAATAGTTTCTACTAAATTGCCTTCATCTACAACGGTTCCATTGCCCGTTATATTTAAAGCTTGGATTTGCGCAATAATCTCATTTGCTTGATCTAAAAACCCTTGTAAAAAGGCTCTTTCCGCCTCAGACTGGGTTAAATTCGCCCGTAATTCGGTGCGTTCTAGTTCGCACTGTGTCACCGCTTCTTCTAGGGTTGTTATTGTTGCATTTGCAGCTGCCCAACCATCGCGGTTAACTGTCACTTGGCTTTGTGTCTCTGCCAATAGTTCCAATAGCGCCGCAGTGCTATTTCCACATGATGATAAGGCCAGGCCTAACTGCTCAGTAAGGTCGGTAATTGTTGCATTTTGCGCACCT
>JAQBTH010000073.1 GCA_027623425.1 bacterium
AATAGGGGCCCTGTGCGGCCTCCTCTGCCATGTGCGTATTTAATTCTTCAAACCGCTGCTTATTGGCTATCAGAACATCTAAACCCTTCTGATTTATAATGAGATCGTTTGATAATGCCAAATCTAAACGCTCAAGAAACGCCGCGCGACTAAACCGTTCAACACGACCACTTGCGCGCTCTGTCTGCAAAAATTCATCCAAATAGCGTGTCACAAATTGACTTAACGCATCGAGCCGCGTGCCATCTAGTTCTTGACCAAACGCAACAAAGCCACCCCCTTCTTTTGGAGGATTAATCACCGCGTCACGTATCTGTAAATCCAATGACTCTAAGTCATCTCCACCAGGCGCCTCCGCCACTTGCCTCACGGCGCGTAGAACACTGGTCACGTGGTCTTCGTATGCCTTACGTTCCAAAATTTCAGTCGCAAATTCGTCTACCCGATGTAGCATCACACTAACTACGGAACGAAAGGCTTCTGCAGGACTCCATGCCCGCTGCAGCTTTGCCACACTCGGCATACCCCCTGCTGCAAATTGTTCCTGACACTCCATCCATTCATTCCATAGTTTTGGGCGACTGGTAAACAAAAGCGGATTAACCAATTCAGGTAGAAAAAGCGCTATTTTTGAGCGATGAGCATCGCGACTAGGATCAAAATCTTCACTAAATCGCGTTTTAAACTCCGCAGAATGATCCGACCAAAACTGACGGCGAAACCCGTGAATCTTGTCTGAACTCAATAATGGGAACGCGCTCTCAACATCGTCGTCTGATAAAGTCAATAATTTAACAAGAGTTGGGTCGCGAGTAACAATACCAATTTCCCTCAAATGCAGCAGCAATCGTTGTGCGTACTTCGAATTGGGGCCATCAGATGTCGCTTCACGTTCTAGTCCCACCAAAAATGCATCCGATTCAACTTGAAATCGATTCATTTGATCAACAATCATATTTGATTCTGTCTTAGGTTTTGCTAAACCCTGGGACACCATTAACGCTAAATTAGCCTGAGTAGTGCGATAAAAAGTCAGCATGGTGTCAGATTTCCCACCCAATATTTGACGATTCATATCTAAGGTATTAATGAGAGACTGACTGCCCACTCGACCGCCACTATGACGTTTTTCTGTAAAACAACCCGCCACCACCGGAATAGGCCCTTTCAAATGGCTTACATCTGCGTGAATCAGGCCGTCGGGGCCAATGACAAGCGTTAAACCGCTCTTATACGTAATATAATTTAATTCTAAAGTGGGAGCCGTTTTAGTAGTGGGGGCCTCACCATTATGATACCCTTGAGAGGTGGGTTTGTGCCGAAGGCCTTCCAAACTTGATTCCCACGAACGCAAATACAATAACCCAACCGCTGCTTTTAATCGGTTGCGCAACGCCAATGGCTGCTTATTCACATCATCAACCGTAACAATAGAAACATGTTCTACGGTCGCAGTTGAATACGCCTTATCAAATGCCGAAATGAACCGAGCCTCTAAGGCCGCCAGTTCGCCTTGCTTATCCGATAGCGTTGCGCTTACGGACGGATTAGGCTCAGAACTGCCCTTCATTCTATGCTTCAACGCCCCTATCTCTGCCATTTTTTCACCAATTGTGCCCAATACTTTCTGTTGCTGCATTAGAAACGCATCATAGGGTAATTTAGCGCCAAAAATAACCACTGAGGGCTTAATCGAAACGCCCGCAGGCTTTGCCTCAAAAACGTCGACACTCAATTTATCGCTTTGTAGAACCTGACTCACATAATGTTCAAAAACAGTGGGAACGAATTTTCCCATCCATTTCAACATATCTTGTGAGCCGTCTAAGCCATCACGAAAATAGGACAAAACAAATGCGGCTTCTACCCCTCTTAAAATCGAATTCACATCCTCAGAGGACACCAAACGGTTCCAACGCACTGTACCAAGTAAAGAATCCTTTAATCGCAACACCTCTAAAACGGGATGCCCCTGCACCATCATTTCGGAAGCCGACGCCACACCACTATTTTGACGATATGCCGCAATAACCGACTGAATATGACCATTTGGCGAGACCACTTTTGATAGCGCATCCAAATTGGTCAATGGGTAAGCAGATAATTGTGACAGCAATGAAACAATCTCGCGGCCCACATCATCGCTATGTTGCCCCGCTGTTTTACATGCAAGCACCAAGATGGCAAACGCATCAAGACTAAACTGATCTGAATGGTATTGATAGGCACTCAAAATAGCTCGATAATAAGAATCCAATAGATTTTTACCATCACATACCTGCTCCGCTATGACACCTTCAATCGTTTGAGGTAAAAATGCTTCAGAAACAGTGGCTAAGCGGCGATAAAAAGTCATGATATATCCGGATTTTTACCCATAAAACACGTCTTTAATGAATACTCACTAGATCATTTTGACCCAGTCTATCATAAAATGTATCTGGCTTTTCATTTCTAGCTTTTGGTGGGGCTGTACATCTAACAAAAGACACCATAGTTCCACCAAAATCCGGCGGAGAACCCGCCACCGAGCCTTCATCACCTGAAGATCCAGAGTCCGAATAAGACCTCTGTTCAGCGTCAGCGCAATGTCTCGCCAAAGCAGCCTTATGCGATTTTTCCAGAGCCCTTTCTCCAGCTGCCACACACATCGCGAAGAGCCTATCGCCTTGTGACGGCTTACACACAACCCGAGCACTAGCAGTCGCGCTTAGCTGCGTAAAACTAAAGTCTACCAAGATAAGCAAGGCGTCCTCTTTGGATTCAGCCGTTCTCAACTGAAAGTTTACTGTCAAAATTTTGGCACGCTCTGCAGAAGTCAGCTTCCCCGAATCAAGCTGTGGAGAAATTGACCACACCTTAGACACCGCGTCACCAGGACGTTCAGCCTGCAGATTTAAATTATATCGTACTCCAGCATTGCTGCTGACTTGAATGGGTGTCAAACGTATCTTCCTTACCAACAGAATCTATGGAATCCCTTTCATTCCACGTTGGCGCATAATACGCGATCTGCGTCAGAAAGTCAATATTTTTAACAAACAACTTCCCAAGCATAAATTTATAGTTAATTTACAACACAAAGATAAATTCGCGTTTCAAATTAAGAGGAGGTCTTGTCAAGAGGCTTAGAATATCCCGTGCCCCAAACAACTAAACTAGGGGAACCCGGAGGGGTCATAGTGTTAGAAACCCCTTTTCCAGGATAAGACAAATGCACATTCCTTGTGGCTAAGAATCCACTGGGAACGCGTCTACCTCCAGAGGGAACCCTGGGGAAGCACCCCCACCCCCAGACACAACTACCGAAGCATTTCTAGGTGACGTGGAGTGAGTTCTCGCGTTTAATTTGGGGAGCAACACGCTTGAACCTCTAGGACCAGGCTCAGAAGTAGATCGTGCACGAGACAAATCAACCGCCGCCACAACAGAATATTCACAACTCAGCACAAATTGATTATCTTGTATAAGCGCCAATACGCCGCCAATTAAATCATCAGTCACCACAATACCATCAATACATTTACCTTTCAGCACCGTTAATATGCCCTCAATTGGCAATATTCCCAAGGCTTGATCTCTAATAGTCGTTTCGGCAACTCCATCAAACACCTTTATATTCTCTGGCGCAAACCCTCCCCTCCCTAGAATCTCAGGTAATTTTGCCGCCACATTAGGGTTCGGAATCATTCCACCCTTAGCCTTAGGGATGCCACCCGAAGCCAACACTGTAGTTAATACCTTAAGTGCGTCTGGATTGGCAGGCACCTCACCAGTATATTCAAATTTAATCGTACCCCATTTTGCATCTGCAGACATAAAAGCACCCATTCGCCTAGCCACACTCACCACATCATACACCGTCGTAGGTCCCGCTTTGGATAAATCCACATCATCTTCTAAAACCCAAGGTCTGTCGCCCGGCTCACCATCATCTAAATGTATCAAAACACGCGTAAGCGCACATAATGTCCTAGTCGGGTTAGATAAGTTGGCAAGCTCCGCTAGTCCAGCAGGCGTGTAAAGCATTCTAAGGTCTCCCACTTTTCCATCGTGGCCAATCCCCTTGAAGTGAGCACGCAGCTGTTGCCATAATGCCTTATTAACCTCTACCATTGCTGCGCTCTGATCAACCACCCTATACTGAAATGGTGCCCTCTCACCTCCAGTTCTAAATAAACCCACAAACGGAGAAAGCCCAGAGCACCCACCACCTGCATCCACCATCCCCTCAAGCGGAAAACGCACGTGCGAGTTTATCCATGCCGCAGCCTCCCGAATAGAATCACCCATACCCTCTTCGCGCCCTGCGGTGAACCAAAACGTATTCAACATATAATTAATTTGAGGCCAAGCATCTTTTACCACCGCATCCTGGAACCCGCCTATAACAGCCCGTATTCCCGGTGAATCAAAAAATTGGCGCATAGTAGCATAACTAAACGGTGTAACATTATCAGTCTCAGACAACCTACATTCGGCACCCACTGAGCCTGGAACATCACCAATAGCACCGGAGCTAAAATCCAGAGTCACTTCAGGTTTCTGCACAACTGACGCAATCCGCCTGCACATCCCCCCAAGAGATTTATCTGTCAAAAATGAAATTAAATTAAATTTAAAAAACATAGTTATTTACCTAGGCCCCTAAATTAACATTTTCTTTAGGGTCAACACAAGTAAGAATTTATTGAAGATACGTTAGATTTATATTGAGACATTGCACCTCCATGAATTACACTAAGGGTATGAGTAGATTAAAAAAACCCGTTATTAGCCTCGTTTTAATCGGCATTGCCATTGCAACCTTATGCATAACGCTCGTGCTGTTTCACAATGTATTGCAGTCCCGTCAAGACAAACGTTTTGGCGAACTGGCCATCGATGAGTCTCTCACTCTAAATATAAACGGCACACAGCAATGGGTAAGATTGCGCGGTGCCAGCGCCACAAACCCACTACTGCTGATCATTCATGGCGGCCCAGGTTTACCTAGTAGCCCGCTTGCTACCTTGACCGACACTACACTAGTCAAACACTTTACTGTTGTGCATTGGGACCAACGGGGCGCCGGAAAATCCTTCAAAGGCGACAACACGCTAGAGGCCACCCAAATCGCAACCTACGTGAACGATGCAAAATCATTAATTCGCCAACTGCAAGAAATGATGGCCGTTAAAAAAATGTTTGTACTTGGGTATTCATGGGGCTCTGTTATTGGGTTCAAAATTGCTCAAGAACACCCCGATTGGTTGCATGCCTATATCGGCGTTGGTCAAATTGGTCATTTTGCGAAATCAGAACAGGAATCCTATGAAACCGCGCTTGCCTTATCCATTGTAAGAAAAGACACTGACGCGCAAGACGAATTAGAAGAACTTGGCCCACCACCATATCTAACCGCAAAAGCACTGCTCATGGAACGCAAGTGGGTACAAAACTTTGGTGGTTTTTACCGCGGAAAAGACAATAAAAAAATCGTAAACTTATTCACAGCCGCCACAATGTCTAGCCCAGATTACACATTTCGCGACATCTTGAATTGGATGTCTGGAATGAACCGGTCGTTAGATAAATTATTACCGGCATGGAACTTTGTGAATTTAGAAACACCCCCCGCCACCATTAACACCCCTTTTTATGTCATCAGCGGAGTTGAAGATTTCACAATTACACATTCCACTAGCTACAGCTTATTTAAAAGTGTAAAAGCACCAAAAGGAAAAACCTTCTTCCGATTCCCAAAAAGCGCCCACATGCCATTCCTCGAAGAGCCTCAGCGGTTTTTGGACACCTTACTGCGTGTTAAAAGAGAAGCCATGGGTACAAAATCGTAGCCCTTTTCGCGCAATAACCGAATCACTTCTGGTATGGCCTTTAACGTTTCACCATCTGTATTGTGAAACAATATCACGCTACCGCCCCGTGTGCGCCCCACAACATCACGCACCATACTCTGTGAACGACGTTGTGCTGAGCGTTTAGAAAACCGATAGGGCTTACGCTCTTTCACCGGAATCGGCTTATAATAATCCCCCGCATTCACATCCCACAATCCCATTACCATACCCTCATTACCAACCGCATCTAAAACCAATTTATTATACCGACCACCAGGCGGCCTAAAAAACACCGGCTTTTGCCCAGTAGTCCGTTCAATAAGCTCATTTACAGCCCGCAATTCCGCCGCCATATCCGCAGTACTCATACCATCATAGCGGTAATGCATATAACTATGATTGGCAATTTCATGCCCCTCTTCTGCTATTTTTCGAGTAAGCTTGGGGTAATTTGCCACCGCTTTTCCCACCACAAAAAAAGTAGCCTTCACATTCGCTTCACGTAAAATACGCAACAATTCAGGCGTATAATCAGGGTGTGGGCCATCATCAAAGGTAAGCGTTACCTCGTTCATATGGCGCGCGCCATGGTAAAACATCACGGGCCCGTCCGCAAAGACGAGCGCACTGTATAGAATCATAAATAGTACGCCGCATAGGGTTTTCACCCCAATAGTATAGCGCACACCGCTACGCTGTTAAAAAGCCTCGCTTTTGGCGCAACGCATCTACAGAAACATGAAATGTAGGTTCAAGCACAGCATCTCCAGGCGCTTCACCAGAAACAACCTCTAAAAACCCACGTTCTGCCGCAACACTAGTGGCACACTGCACTAATCGCGCTGGTATCACATCCGAAGATGGAAGGGTCCAGTAATAGGGTTCCAATAGCGCCGCCACGTTTGGAACAAATGTACTAGCCGCACTTGTTTCCCTATCCACAACTCTGAGCGTATACGCAGCTAAATGCCGGGGCGATTCACTAAACAAACCCGCTTTCGTTAAAAAGGTTTGCCCAGGAATAAATACGCCTTTCGCATTATAACCAAAATGCGTTGTAAATTGGGCACCGGTTGCCGGGTCTTGCGTTTCCACGCTCACCATAACAGTCTCACGAGGCATTTTTGAACTCCACAACTGGCGCAGTAATTTCAACGTTAAAATCTGCTCGTGAGACGCAAACATGCGAAATGGCCTAAATGTAAATGTTGGTTCCGGCTTGCCGTCAGATACCACCTGCCGAAGCACAGGGTATGGCTTACCCTCCTCTTGCACCAAGGCAATCGGTGTTACACCGGCCTTGCCTTCATCAACATCGCCTGCCCATGGAAGTGGCGCCTCAACATGGACCGATTGTGCCACTGTTTTCATGAACGAATTGTCTGTGTTGCGCTCATCATCGCAGGCACCTTGAACGAAGGGCTTCGGCGCAAGGAACGCCTGCACAAATAAACTTAAATGCCCCTTCAAGTCACCGATAGTCTTATAACCGACTTGCCCTTGTTCAGCTCTAACATGATTCGCAAGGGCCAACGTTGCATCATCCAACCGATCAATAGCCGCAAGCAAAGTGTCAAAATCAGCAAAGTCATTCGCGCCACCCGCAGCAGTGTTCGCCAATAAACAGCCAAGACGAGACTGTTCTGGCGTCGCATCGCGATCCACCATGAACGACATTAACTCTTCAAATGCTTCTCGCACAATATGCATCAATTTCGCTTCATCTTGGTCTTTAAACCCACCTGGAAAGGCTGGCACATGATCGTCTACCAATTTACCACCGTGAGCGGCATCTTTCGTGGTGCGATAAATATGAACCAACGCCGTGGTTAGTTTCACACCAGGATAGTTCCCTTTAGCGACCGCAGCTTGCAACGCACTAGCCACTGGATGAGAGGTTGTAATAACCGCATCGCCAGCCCCCTGTGCGCCATGCTTGGTTTGCTGACGCCCAAACGTTCCGGTAACAGATAAGCGTGGGTGCACCACAAACCCAGACTCCAATTGCCGCTCTCCCGGGCCAAGATCAATAGTCGCATGACGCGGGTCTAACGGGTGGTGCAACCCATTAAACTGGCCTTTAAATGGCGCAGATAGCACGCTTAATTCATAAAAACTTTTTGTATTTAGATCGGCGCACTTTGCATCTAACGTAGCCTTATAGGCATCAAAACCAGGCGCCCCTTTTTTCACTTCAGGCACCCCCTCGTTAGCCAACAACTTAACAGCTAAATCCGTAATCGCGCCACTACGCGTCCACGCACCTTGGTGCATCAATGCCAGTTTATCAGCAGCCGTCACACCCCACGGGGCACCTGTTCCAGCAGGTCTCCCGACACTACCCGCCACTAAAATCTCATCGCCCTTCATATGACCAGGAGTGCGTGAATGCGTCGCCGGAACATTCAACTGCCCCAAATCCACAACCACATCAAATGCCTTCGGTTTCATGCGAGACGCGTCATATTCAAAAGGATTCCCAAACACACCCTTGCCACCATATCGCACTGCCCCCATTAACGCCGTTGCTTGAGTTGAAGATGAGTAGCCCGGTGATGCCATAAAAAGTGCTCCTAGTTATACAGATTTTAAAAAGACTATAATTTAGTATTATTAAAATAAAATAACACAAAGTAAAAAAATAAATCAAATTTAGCAAAATACAACTCGGCGTAGCGTGGTTTTGCTGCGTATCTGTAAAACGCTCAGTTCGCGTCATGCGCAACCTCACAGCCTATTTAGCGATCACCCGGCTCTAACACACTAGTCAACCAACAAGTGCACTGTTATAATATCTCCCTCATTGGTCGCGGGGTGTAGCGCAGCCTGGTTAGCGCACCTGTTTTGGGAACAGGGGGCCGGAAGTTCGAATCTTCTCACCCCGACCATTTATTTAGACAAGGCCCCCCATAGGCCGGAAGTTCGGCTTTTT
>JAQBTH010000074.1 GCA_027623425.1 bacterium
ATTTTATCTTTTAGCACGCCCAAATCGCTTAACACGCCTTCAGTACGAGTACGTAAAAACTCACGTCTTAGTGTGCCTAATACGTCGCGATTCGTTCCTCTTGCGTAATTGCGATCTTGCCAAACATGCCCGCGGTCGTAACTATCAAAGGCATCAATGTTTTGGCCTGCTCGGCGCACACCCTTTTCCGCATTTTGAATGTCATATTCTAAACTTAGCTGTTCTTCACGCAAACGATGAAGACGTGTGCTTAATTCCCGTTGCTGTGTTGGGTTTGCATTGCGAGGTTGTGTCAACTGTTCCTCTATGCGCTCTATCGCCGTTGAATTGACTTGGTATCTTGCGACTAAATTGCCATACCGTGCCTCGGCAGACTCTGGCGAACTTGGCCGAGAATGGGCACCCGTTGGTGTGCTGGGCCGCGATTGGGGTGCCGCATATGGGCTTAATACATCGATTACTTGGCGAACAAAGACTTTGAATGCCGATTCATGGTTTTCTGATAGTATTTGCGCGGCAAACCGTCTGTAATTATCCATATCTGAAATGGACTGATTCTGCAACTCTTCACGGGCAATCTGAGCGACGAGTTTCACGTTATGGGTGCTTTTCATGGTTGCCTTATACAGTTCTTGTAACTTATGGCGAAAGCGAGGTAAATCCATACCCTGAGACTGGGTTAATTTACGCCCTCTCGTACCCACACCCTCTTTGGCAATACCCATATCTTGCAGCAACGACTTTACATTTGACCGCAATTCGCCGGACATTTTCGCGCGTAGAGCAGCCTCTTCGCTTCGATGACGCGCATCAAAATTATGTGAACCGCCTACGGATCTATAGCCATCTGGTCTATGTGTTCCCATCTATTTCAACCTCAATATTTCATTTTTCATACGTATTAGTCCATGCATTCGTTGCGGAAACATGACGTCTCCTGCATCTTTTATCGGTAGATTATCGTGTTTTCTTGAGTTTAAATTTTAATAAATTTTAACTTATTGCAAAATCAAAAGGCCTGGGATCCCCAATCAAGTTGGGGATGACGTTACTGACACTTGGGGATGACTATGGACAAATTGTGTTATAATTCGTCGCTATGGAATTAAGTGCACGCGACAAACTAATACCGCCTAACGATGACCATAATGTGCTACTGCATAGCTGTTGCGCGCCATGCAGTGGCGAAGTGATTGAAGCCATGATTGCATCGGGTATCAATCTCACCATATTCTTTTACAATCCCAATATTCACCCACAAAAAGAATATGAATTGCGAAAAAATGAAAATATCGCGTTTGCTGAAAAATACAAGATTCCATTTGTTGATGCTGATTATGACACCGACAATTGGTTTTCGCGCATTGAAGGGTTGGAACTAGCGCCAGAGCGTGGCGAACGCTGCACGAAGTGCTTTGACATGCGCTTTGAACGCACCGCCCTTTATGCCAAAGAACACGGGTTTAGCACCATTACCAGTAGCTTGGGCATATCCCGTTGGAAGGATATGGATCAAATAAACACGTCGGGTGAGCGCGCCGCATCTCGCTACGATGGCATGACCTATTGGACATATAACTGGCGCAAGAATGGCGGATCAGACCGCATGTACAAGATCGCCAAGGAACATAGCATGTACAAACAAGAGTATTGTGGCTGCGTGTATTCATTACGCGACACCAATAAATGGCGTAAAGAATCCGGCCGCCCTCTCATTAAATTTGGCGAAGCCTTTTATGACGAGTCGCAGCGGTAATTAAGCCTATTATCCTCTTTGGAGGATTTGGCCCACTTGCGCCATTGGTTGAGCCTGTATTACAGGTGCATTTCTTCGCGCTTGATCGGCAGCAAATTCGTTATCTACAATCTCGCGATGCACCGCCACTGCTCGACAAGTAAGCGATGCCGAACACGCACAGAATGCGGCAGGAATATTGCCTAACTTAGCGCTAATTGTGCCGGCTAGTAAACACAGGTCAGCCCAATGGCCAGCAGAAACGCCTGTACACGTTTCAAACCTACCTGCGATTCTATAGGAACCACCTATGGATTCCTCAACACCGCCTGCATCCGGTTCTCTGTCGCCTCTTACCAGTTTTTCAATAAAGCGACGGCGCCCCGCATCTCCTACCTGCTGCCGATGCGCATCATGTATACAACCGTTAACTATCTCAGCTGCACCTTTCTGAACACAATGCATACCAAACAGCACCGCTGCGGGTTTAACCAGGCGGGGTAATACAGAAGCGACCTTTACAGCACCAAATCCAAATGCGGTTCTTGCTAGTCCAGTTTGTGCAGTTTGTGCAGTGGGTAATCTGTCCATTTCTTCTCTCCTTTAATGATAATTTTATTTTTAATATATTTTATACTATTTTTCATTTATAAACAATTTTACCACTGCTATATTTTTGATTCTATTCGCGCTTGGCATTTCTTGGGTGAAACTGTTATACTTTTTTAACAAATGCATTGCAAGGAGACCTGTCATGGCCAAAAAAGGCAAACGTAACCATATTATTCTTAAAAGTACTGAAAGTGGACATAGTTACCACAGCACGAAAAATAAACAAAACACTCCCGATCGTATCGAGATTGTAAAATACGACCCATTGCTACGCAAGCACGCCGTATACAAGGAAGAGAAATAGCTGAGCTCAGCTATAGTCAAGACTTCTTTAACCTGTTCATAATTGAGAACAGTGTTTTAGGTTTTTTTGATGATCCAATTACACTTAAGTCTGGGCGTAAAAGCCATTACTATGTGAATTGGCGAACCGTTACGACAGATGCATATCTTATGGATGTGTTATCTCGTCATATTATTTCATTCACTATATCCAAAGGGCTAAACCCCGACTGTTTTTATGGTGTACCTGAAGGCGCCAGTAAGTTGGGCATTATTTGCCAGTTTAAGTGGGCCAGACAAGCCCCCAATTTCAAAGCAGGTTCCCATGCCCTGCCAATGGGCCGTGGGAAAGTAAAAGAGCACGGCATGTTAAAAGACCGAGTATTTTTAAGTGAGCCTAGAGGTCGCGTTATCATTTTAGAAGACGTTACCACTACAGGTGGTTCTCTAATCGATACAATAGAAGCGATTAAAGACACCCCTGATATGCAAATAGTGGCGGCAATTGGACTCACCAATCGGGGAGAAAAACGCGCTGATGGGCGCAGTGTCTCTGAATATATTAAAACAGAGTACGGCATTCAATATCATTCAATGAGCGAGGCTGTGGATTTAATGCCTCATATGTTTCAAAAACACAACCCAAGCGATGATATTAAACAATCAATCATTGCCGATTTTAATAACCATGGTGAACGCCCACTCGCCTTGGCTAATATTACATTATAAATAGGAGTTAAAAATGTCTGGACGCATACTTGTTATTGGAGCAGGCGCAGCGGGAAACGTTGCCGTACAAAAATGTGCCATGTTACCAGAAGTCTTCACTGAAATTCATCTTGCTAGTCGTACACTGTCTAAATGCACGGCAATTCAAGCACGCTGCGCAGAAAAATGGAAACGGTCTATTTCTGTGTCTCAAGTGGATGCAGATAATGTAAATGAAACCGTGGAATTGATCCGTGAGTTTAAGCCAGATGTGGTATTAAACATGGCCCTTCCCTACCAAGATTTAGCCATTATGGAGGCCTGCCTTCAAACCAAAGTACACTATGTGGATACCGCCAATTACGAGCCTAAAGACGAAGCCAAGTTTTGCTATAAATGGCAATGGGATTTGCATGATCGATTTAAAGAAGCCGGCATTATGGCCTTGCTCGGTTCTGGCTTTGACCCAGGGGTTACCAACGTATTCACTGCGCATTTAGCTGCCACTTATTTTGATGAAATACACACGCTTGATATTGTGGATTGTAACGATGGTGATCATGGCCATCCGTTCGCTACAAACTTTAATCCAGAAATTAATATTCGTGAAATCACCCAAAAGGGAAAGTACTTTGAGAATGGGCAATGGGTAGAGATCGAGCCAATGTCTATTTCCCAAGACATTGCGTTTCCTGAAGTGGGTTCCCGCCGTGGTTATCTGCTTTACCACGAAGAGTTGGAATCGCTGGTCAAACACTTCCCCACGTTAAAACGCGCGCGTTTTTGGATGACCTTTGGTGAGGAATACTTAACGCACCTACGCGTACTAGAGAATGTAGGCATGACTCGGATTGATGAAGTGGAATTTAATGGCCAAAAAATTGTGCCATTGCAGTTTTTAAAAGCGGTACTTCCGAACCCAAGCGAATTGAGTACGAATTACACGGGTAAAACGTCGATCGGATGCATTGTATCTGGCGTGAAGGACGGTAAACCATTGCGAAAAATGATCGTAAATGTGTGCGATCATGCTGTGTGCCATGCCGAAGTGGCTGCGCAAGCTGTATCCTATACGACGGGTGTGCCGGCTATGATTGGTGCAAAACAAGTATTAACGGGCGCTTGGTCAGGGATTGGCGTATTTAATATGGAAGAGTTTTTACCAGCCCCATTTCTTGCCGACCTGAATCAACACGGTTTACCTTGGCAAATTGTGGATGCACCGGAACTATCCGTTTAATGGATGTCTTAACATCGCCGCGATTTGAGCTTTTTGAAAGTGATTTCCGTCGTAATTGCCGGTATTTAAAAGATATTAAAGATGCCACGGATTGCACCATATTATTGGCCCTAAAAGCATTTGCGACTCCTGCCCTATTTCCTGTTATTTCGGAATATTTAGATGGTGTCACGGCAAGTTCGCCTTTTGAGGCCGACATGGGCGTGATTTTTGGAAAGGCAATTCATAGCTATTCCCCAGCCTACACCAATGATAGCTTTAAACACATGAGCGGCATATCCAGCCATATGGTATTTAACAGTATTAGCCAGTTTATTCGTTTCGGGGACAAGGTTTCTGAGAACGTCAAGATCGGTTTACGAATCAATCCAGAATGCAGCGTGGTTGGTACGGCATTGTATGACCCGTGCCGAGTGGGGTCGCGCTTGGGTGTGAGGGCCGAAGAACTGGCAAATGTGGATTGGGATCAGGCGCCATTTTCGCGCATCTCTGGTTTGCATTTTCACGCGCTTTGCGAAAATGGTGCGGGGGAACTGGCCCGTGTTTTAGACACGATACACGAGCGATTTGGTGACGTGCTGGGGCGTTTCTCTTGGATAAATTTTGGCGGTGGGCATCATATTTCAAAGCCCGAATACGATCGCGCGCAACTGATTAGACTGATAAGAGACGTGCAAACGCGCTATAACCTTGAGGTGATTTTGGAACCGGGTGAGGCCGTTGCAATCGATGCCGGGCACTTGGTATGTCAGATTGAGGATATTCTTGAGAATAACGGGCGTCGCGCTATTTTGGACATTAGCCCAACGTGCCATACGCCTGACGTATTAGAAATGCCCTACCGCCCGACTATTATCGGAGCTGGCGCACCTGGTGAGTTTGAATTCGATTATGAATTAGGCGGTATTTCGTGCCTTGCTGGTGATATTGTGGGTATGTATTCTTTTCCCCATAAATTACAAGTAGGTGATGAATTGCGTTTTACGGATATGGCCCATTACACCATTGTTAAGCAAAGTAATTTCAATGGTATTGCAACACCACAAATAACTGTGGTTTGAAATCGGTTTAAATTCAGTTACGATAATATGTAGATAAACCTGAGGGGGGAGATCGGCATGAGCGTGGAAGCATATAACGAATTAGTCGCGGGCATACAGTTTGATTCTGATTACGATCCGAATCCCGTTGATGACATATTAAACAAGGCTGTTTCGTCTGGGAAATCCTCTCAGATCAAACAAATTATTGATGCAACGGATGTTACTGTAGTGCCCAAATACCGCAGCGAAGTGTATCAACTGCATATTGTGCCTGCCCTATGTAAATCTCGTAATCTGGAATTTATCGATTTGGCCGCCACCATCACCTTACAAAAGATAAGATCTAGTGCTCAGGCCATTACGATATTGCATCATATTGTGCCTGGCTATGTGCGCTTTGGCAGCACTCTGGGTTTTAATCGTGCGAAAGACATTGCTAATCACTATTTAAACGATGATTTTCGTCACGTGTCCTATGAATCATACATCATTCCTGGTTTGGCACGAATTGGCGATCAGGCCTCAATTTTGGCTGCTGTGGAACTAACTTTTGCCCAGTCTCCTGATCCATTTACACAGAATACAGTTGTATGCACCACCATTATTCCTGAAATGGTACGTCATTTGGAAGTAGAGGCCATTAAAGTTGTACTTGGCGTTATTTTGAAACACACCCACATGTTACCAAATATTATTACCATTCACCTACACAAGGCCTTATTGCTAAGTGGGAATGTCGCTAAACGTGAGTACGCTGCAACCGTTGCAAGCCCAGAATAGTATATAAAAGTCTGGATGCCACATTGGCATTGATGCAATTTCCTGATACATCGGCAGTTACCACCTCAACAAGATCGGTTCCGATAATTGTTTTATTCGCGTTGTCGAGCGTATGTAATAATGTCATTACATGATTATAACTTAATCCACCTGGCACGGGCGTACCTGTATTTGGGCAAAGGCTTGGTTCTAATCCATCAATATCAATGCTTAAGTAAATTGCATCGGGCAATTGGGAAACGATGGTCTGGCAATACAACGCCCATGACTGCCCCGAATCTAACACGCGAAATATATCATAATCCGTATGAATGTGAATGCGATCTGGGTGTGAATTGGCATAGGTCAATTCTTCCTCACAAAAATCGCGAATACCCACCTGTGTGCAGTTGGATATACTAGGCTGCGTGTCTAAAATACGGCGCATCACGCTGGCGTGTGAATGGGTCATGCCTGCATAGTGGTGGCGTAAGTCCATATGGGCATCGATGACTAACAACCCAATAGTCGCGGTTGGATTCTTTGCTAAATAGTGCCCTGCCGCCGCTGAAAAGGCCCCGGCAGTAACGGAATGTTCGCCGCCCAACACACAAAGTGTTTTACCATCATTGAGTACTTTCATGCACTGTGCCTGAATGCGGTCGTGTACATTCTGTGAAATGCGATTCAGTTCTTGCATTTCAAATTCTGGTGCTGGCTTACCTGATTCTAAGTTTGAAAAGACTTGTGCCGCTAAGGGGCTTGCGCTGTGGTTTTGCTCTTTGATGTAGGGATCACTATTCATAATTGCGATGCCTGCTTCCCAATAATCACCTAAAAACGGGTGCCCCAAATCAATTTGAGCGGATGCATGAATAATGGCATCCACGTTGGCCGACGACCCCGTTTTGAAACTGGATGTCGCATCCCATGGGATGGGTATGACAATGTGCCTTGCATTGTCATACGAAAAGGGCAGCCCAAAAAGCTGCCCTTTTTCTGCGACTGCACTAGGGTTATAGTCCCTATGCTGCAGTTGTTTGTTCCTTACCATAAGTAAATGTCTCTTCTGGTAAATCGCAAATTGTTGTTAATAAACGGGCTGTTACTAAGTATGGGTCAGAGTTCGCACCTGGACGACGGTCTTCTAAATAACCATACCCTTTTTTGTTCACACCTAGTGGAATACGAATGGATGCACCACGGTCGGAAACACCCGCACGGAATTCATGTATGGAACACGTTTCATGGGCACCGGTTAAACGTTCTTCGTTTTTATAGCCATACACTGCGATATGCTCTTTGTGCTTGGCTTCTAAACGCTTAATAGCCCCATTGATGACCTCTAAGCCACCTGGGGAACGCATTGCTTTCGTTGACACGTTCGTATGGCAACCTGCGCCATTCCAGTCGCCTTTTTTCGGTTTATTTGCGAAACTCGCGCGAATACCAAATTCTTCACCCAGTCGTTGTAACAACCAACCGGCTAACCAAAGGTGATCCGTGCATGTTAAGACGTCGTTGTTATCGCCTTCGAAACCACGGTACCCAATTTGAAATTCCCATTGGCCAGGCATAACTTCTGCGTTCACGCCGTATACCATTAAGCCTGCTTCAAGGCATGCATCGGTGTGCACTTCCACAAGTTCACGGCCAAACACACGGTTTGATCCAACGCCACAGTAATAAGGTCCTTGTGGTGCGGGTGTTTTGCCTTCGTTAAATCCTAGTGGCTCATCGCCATCAAATAACGTGTATTCCTGTTCAAACCCTACCATTGCTTCTTGGGCAGCGGCGCCGGCTTCTAATGTGCGGCGCAATTGAGCGCGTGTGTTGGACCAATGCTCTGTTCCATCTGGGTTAAACACTTCGCACATAACAAGGAAATTACCATCACCACGTAGTGGATCATGGACAAATGTAACGGGCACTAATGCTAAGTCAGAAAAATGTCCGTCAGCCTGACCGGTTGATGATCCGTCGAAGCTCCATTCTGGAAAATCCTCCAGTGTGGCTTCCCCCTCTACTTTTATCACTCGTGTTTTCGAGCGTAAGGTGGGGACGGGCTTCACTCCATCAATCCAAATATATTCTGCTAAAGTAGCCATTAATTCTGCCTCCTGGTTGTGGTTGGTCTGATGGGTATAGAAGTGTATCGTATTTTCCGTTTTTCGACAAGTGGGATTTGAGTAAAAACCGAACATAAAGAAAATGAACATGTGTGGGAATTGAACAGTGAATAAAAATCCCCAATCGAGTTGGGGATGACGGGCGAAGAGTGAGTTGGGGATGATTCGTTGGAGGTGTGGGTGGCGTGAGACTGTGTGGGTGACGGCGAG